>CAZNGQ010000035.1:466-16457 GCA_964572095.1 uncultured Oscillospiraceae bacterium | reverse complement strand
CAAGGGACAGGTCGGCCAGGACCTTGCCCAGCGCCGCGTGCCGACGCCCGAAATCCAGCATCGCCTGCTCGGCGGTCTGGCTTTCACGTTCCTGTGCCGAGATCTTGTCCGTGAGGAGTTCGGCTTCACCCTTGAGCCGCTCGATCTCGCGGGCTCGTCCAAGCAGGCCGGAGGTGCGGTTCCTGGAATAACCCCCGGTTATGGATCCCCCCGGCATCAGGACTTCACCGTCCAGTGTGATGATGCGGAAGGAATACCCGAAGGCACGCGCCATCGCAAGGGCGTTGTCCAGGGTGTCCGTCAGCACGATCCGCCCCAGCAGGTTGTTGGCGATATCGGCATATTTTGCGTCGATGTGGATGCGGTCGACCGCAAGTCCCTCGTAGCCGGCCATTCCGGAAGCGCGTCCGGTCAGCGTCTTTTCCAGTTCGCGCCCGGAGACCGTGGTCAGGGGCATGAACGTGGCGCGGCCCAGACGTTGGTCCTTGAGCCAGGCGATTTCTCTCGACGCCGCCGCCTCGCTGACCGTGACGATGTTCTGGACCGCGTTTCCTAGCGCGGTCTCGACAGCGAGTTCATATCGTTCGGGTACCTGGATCAGGTCTCCGACCGTGCCGATCACCCCGTCCGACGACCGGGACATGATCTGCTTGACCGCATCGCTGTACCCTTCGCGGTTTCGTTCGAGTTCAGTCAGCGTCGCAATCCGGTAGCGCCGGTTGGAAAGGTCCATTTTCATGCCTTCCAGACCGGTGCGAAGATCCACAGCTCTTTTTCTGGCTTCTTCCAGGGAAGCCGCGGCATCCGCCTGTTCCCGTTCGGCACTCTTGAGCCGCTGGTTGATTCCGCGCAGCAGGGTTTCCGTTTCCTCGATCCGGATGGCGGTCTGGTCGCTTTCGCTGATGGTCGCGGCGACCTCTTTCTCGACGGTCTTGCGCCGGGAATCGATCAGGCCTACCTGTCCCCGCGTCTGCCCTGCGCGGTCTTTCTTGTCGTACATCGAGTCCTGGAGTTTCTCCATGCGCGACTTCGCGTCCTCTTGCAGGCGCTCGACCTCGCCAAGGGTCTGCAGAATGGCGGACATCTCTTTCTCGCAATTCGCCAAACGGACATCGAAGGCGGCTCTGCTTCGACCGAGATCCGCCTCCTTTTTCGCCCGGACGGCCAGTTCGTCATCCAGACGCTTCATTCGTTCTTCAACGACGGACCGTTCCGAACCGCTCTCGGATACACGGCGGACGATCTGGTCCATCCGCTCGCGGTCGATGCCGTCGAGCGTGGACAGGGTTCCGGCCTCGTCGGTCAGCTCGACGGTTCTGCGATGGTTTTCCTCGACGGCTTCGTCGATCTCCCGGGTCTGGTCCGAGAATGTCCGGCTGCTCTCCCGCAGTGTCTCGAGCGCCGCTGTGCGATCGGCCAGCTGCGACACGATGTCGGCCGACTCGGATTCGCATTCGCCCATACGCGCAAGAGAGCGTCGGATGGTGTCGAGGTAAAGTGCGATCTCGTTTTCCCGAAGCGAGTCGTGGATCCGGAGATAGGTCTTCGCCTTTTCCGCCTGTTCCGCGAGCGGGCCGATCTGCAGGGAAAGCTCGTTCAGAATGTCCTCGATGCGGACCATGTTCTGCTCGGTGGCGGCCAAACGCCGCTCCGCCTCGACTTTACGGGATTTGTACTTGACGATTCCGGAAGCCTCTTCGAACACACGGCGGCGGTCTTCCGGCTTGTTGCTCAGGATGCTGTCCACCTTGCCTTGCCCGACGATCGAATACCCGTCGCGCCCGAGGCCGGTGTCCATGAAGAACGTGGTGATGTCCTTCAGCCGGCAGGTCGTGCGGTTGAGCAGATACTCGCTCTCTCCGGAGCGGTATAGTCTGCGCGTGACCTGGATTTCCGCGTAATCGATGGGAAGCTTTCCATCGGTGTTGTCGATCGTGATCGTGACTTCCGCATAGCTCATCGCCTTCCGCGACTGGGTACCGGAAAAAATCACGTCTTCCATACGGTCGCCGCGCAATGTCCTGACACTTTGCTCGCCGAGAACCCAGCGGATGGCATCGGTGATATTGGACTTTCCGCTGCCGTTCGGGCCGACGATCGCTGTGATTCCTTTATTGAACTCGATGACCGTCTTTTCCGGAAACGACTTGAAACCAAGTATTTCCAGTGATTTCAGATGCATAGCGGCTCCCTGTTTCGGATGATTCAACGTATTATAGCATATTCATCATGCCGGTCAGATGCCGCGGGAACGGCTCGTCCATTGCGGACAGCCCCTCAAATCCGTTCTTTGTCCGTCAGGGCGCGGAGTGCCGTCCGGGATGCCGCCTGTTCGGATTCCTTCTTGCTTTTCCCGATCCCCTCGCCGTATGGCATCCCGTCGATCTCGACACTGGTGCGGAACACGCGCTCATGCTCCTTGCCGGACTCCTCCAGCAGAATGAACCGGATACTGCCCGCCGGTGTGCCGGACTGGACCTTTTCGATCAGGCGGCTCTTGAAGTCGCGTACCAGGTCTCCTGCCAATGCGTCCCGGAGAATCCCGCCCATCAAAGACAGGACAAGGGTCTGGACCGCGTCGAACCCTCCATCCACAAAGGTCGCGCCAAAAACCGCTTCCATGGCGTTTGACAGATTGGAATCCTTGTTTCGCCCACCGGTCTTTTCTTCGCCGATTCCCAGAAGCAGCTCCGTTCCCAGGTCGATCTTTCTGGCCACGCTGGCCAGTGACTGCTCGCACACCACCAGGGCCCGTGTGGCGGTCATCTCGCCTTCGGACAGCTGTTCACGGTCCTCGAACAGCGCTTTTCCGATGACCAGTCCCAGGATGCTGTCACCCAGAAACTCCAGCCTCTCGTTGTCCGGCAGCAACTGCCCCCTTTTTTCATAGGCATGGGTAGAATGAGTAAGAGCCTGCGTCAGCAGGCTCTTGTCATGGAATACATATCCGATCCGTCGTTCGAATTCAGACGACGGCAAAGATCCGATTCCCATATGGCCGATCCCGTTACTGGTTGTTCTTGATGAAGTTGACGGCGTCGCCGACGGTCTTGATCCGCTCGGCTTCTTCATCGGGGATGGAGATGCCGAATTCCTGCTCCATCGCCATGATCAGTTCAACAATATCGAGAGAGTCTGCGTTCAGGTCGTCGATAAAGTTGGATTCCATGGTTACGTCACCGGCATCGACTCCCAGTTGCTCGACCAAGATATTCTTCACACTTTCAAAAATGGATTCCTGAGTCATTGGGTTACCTCCTGTAGTAGCATAGTACCTATTTATATGAAGATCAAACGAATGTCAATACGTCCAGCCCAAACTTCCCGTTCAGTCACGAAGGAAAACCATTCCTGAACGTATATAGTGTATCCCAGAATAAATCGTTGCCGCAAGGGAAATCGCGACAAATGCATCAGCGGCGACAGCCAGAACGGATTCCACTGTCCCGGCGCAAGGGATCGCTCCCAGAACCGGCAGCATTCGGAGTACAGACAGCTGGAGAAGCAACAGGATGATCGCGGTCATTTGCGACGCGGTCTTCAGCTTTCCGGTGAAGTCCGCCGCGATGACCGTCCCCTTTTCGATCGCCAGAAGCCGAAGACCGGTGATCAGGAACTCCCTCGTCAGGATGATCACCACAATGATGGAGTTGATCCGCCCCAACTGGGTCAAGGCCATCAGCACCGATACGACAAGAAGCTTGTCGGCGATCGGATCCATGAGCTTTCCGATGTTTGTGACGATTCCAAGCCTGCGGGCGATCTTCCCGTCAAAATAATCCGTAATGGAAGCGGCGATAAACAAGAGGAGCGCTATGACCATGCCGTATCGCTCGACAAATCCGTTCCAGGCACCGAACCCGCTCGAAGCGATGGGAATCGGAAGCATGAACAGGAGGATCAGGGGGATGGAGGCGATTCGGGCGATGGTGAGTCGATTCGGCAAGTTCAATCAGATCGTCACTCCAGTCATCTCGTATTCCGATGCGGCGACTATGCGAACCGATACCATGGCTCCGACTCCGGGATCGTCCGATGACAGCGCGACCTGTATCACGGGGTCGATGTCCGGAGCCTCGCCTTCACTGCGTCCACAGTAGAATACCCCATCCTCCGCAATGGAATCAAGGGATACCGTCACCGTCGTGCCGATCCGGTCCAGATTGGACTGCAGCGAGATCTGTTGCTGCTGCTCCATCACCCGCTCATACCTGCGTTCCGCGACATCCCGGCGGACACGGGGTCGCATCAAGGCCGCCGGAGTCCCTTCCTCGGGGGAGAACACAAAACACCCCAACCGGTCGAATCGGAGCTCGGCAAGCCCTTCAATCAAAATTTTGAAGTCTTCGGCGGTCTCTCCGGGAAACCCGACCATCACGGTGGAACGCAGGATGATTCCCGGTATCCGTTCGCGGAGAATGCGTATTTTCTCCCGGATGATCTCGGCGGTATCGCGCCGGTTCATAAGGGACAGCATGTGATTGGACAGGTGCTGTATCGGAATGTCCAGATACCGGGCGATTTTGGATGATGAGGCGAGACGCTGGACCAAATCCTCGCTCACCCCGTCCAGATAACAGTACATCAGCCGGATGCGCTCGATTCCCTGCAGCCGCTCCAGCCTTTCCAGCAGGACGGCCAATGTGACCGGTTCTCCGCCGCCCGTCAGATCGGTTCCGTATCGGGTTGTGTCCTGGGCAATCAGGATGATCTCGCAAATCCCCTGGCCGGCCAGGATTTCCGCCTCGTCCAGGATGTCCTGCATGGGACGAGATGTGAACGGCCCGCGGATATCCGGAATGGCGCAGTAACTGCATCGGTTCGCACAGCCCTCGGCGATTTTCAGGTAGGCATAACCCCTGGTGGAAACCAGGCGGTCTTTGCGGAGATAGGACAGGCTGCCGGGCTCGCCGCAGAGGAGAACCTTTTCCTGTCCCTCGTCCAGGGACTGAAGGGCGCGCGCGATATCGCCGTAAAAGGCCGTGCCGAGGATGGCATCCACCTCGGGGATGTCACGCAGGATCTCGGCGGGATACCGTTGGGCAAGGCAACCTGCGACGACAAGGTACCTGCAGGGAAACGGCGCCTTTTTGTATTCCGCCATCTCGAGGATCTTGTCGATCGCTTCCCGCTTGGCGCTTTCGATGAATCCGCATGTGTTGACGATGATCGCTTCGGCTTCCTGCGGCTGGTCGACCAGCGTCAGGCCGGAATCGGACAGGATGCGGCACATGGATTCGGAATCCACGAGATTCTTGGGGCATCCCAGCGACACCATCATGACCCGTTGTACTGGAATCGCCCTTGGAATCCCTCTGTCAATACTCATCCATGGCCCCTCTTCCGTTTGCATTCGCCAGGGCGGCGACCGCGGCCTGGATGTTTTCATAGGAGAAGCCCCTGCCGGCCAGGTAGCGCGCCATTTTCATGGCAAGGCCGGGCGGAGCGTCCGCCGGTATTTTACCAGAGTCGTCAAGGAAACGGCCATACTTCTTGCGAAGAATGGCAACCAGTTCATCGCGGGACTCCGAAGGGGCATAATCCTGCATCAGAGCATTGACGGCGTCAGGGTTGACACCAAGACGCAGAAGCCTTGTCCGGGCAGCGATAACCGACTCGGAATTCGCTCCGGTTCTGGCTTCCAGCAAGGATTGTCCGTACGTCATGTCGTCCAGATATCCGTCTTGAATCAGATCGGCAACCACCAGATCGGCGATCTCTTCCGCCACGGCCTTGCGCAGGAGATGGATCCTGACCCGTCCAGTTGTTTTACGACCAATTCCGATATACGCGATCGCAGCGGAACGCGCGTCCAGATAGGTCCGAGTTCTGCGGGCCGGCAGTTCCCCCGGATCAGGTATCGAGTCCCAGGATATCTTCTTCATCTTCTTCGTCCACGGATACCGCTGCGGCATCCGGATGGGTCATGCCGGCGATGGAAGCCCGGATCTTCGCTTCGATCTCGTCACGCATGGCAGGATTCTGCTTGAGGAACAGTCGTGCATTGTCCCGGCCCTGTCCGATACGCTGTCCCTGGTAGGAGAACCATGCGCCGCTGCGGTCGACGATCTCCATCGACACCGCAAGGTCCAGGACGCAGCCGTCCTGGGAAATGCCCTCGCCGTAGATCAGGTCGAACTCCGCCTCCTTGAAGGGCGGCGCCACCTTGTTCTTGACCACCTTGATCCGTGTACGGGACCCGATGATGTCCGTTCCGCTCCGCAGGGTTTCCGTCTTGCGGACATCCAGCCGGATCGAAGCGTAGAATTTGAGCGCCCGGCCGCCGGTCGTCGTTTCCGGATTGCCGAACATGATCCCGACCTTTTCACGAAGCTGGTTGATGAATATGCAGATCGTGCTCGACTTGCTGATGACGCCGGCCAGCTTGCGCAGCGCCTGGGACATCAGCCTGGCCTGCAGTCCCACATGGGAGTCCCCCATCTCGCCGTCGATCTCGGCCTTGGGCACGAGGGCCGCGACCGAGTCGATGACGATGACGTCGATCGCGCCGCTGCGGACCAGTGCCTCCGTGATCTCCAGGGCCTGCTCGCCGGTATCCGGCTGGGAAACAATCAGATTGTCGATGTCCACCCCGAGCTTGCTGGCGTAAGCCGGGTCCAGCGCATGCTCCGCGTCGATGAACGCGGCGGTGCCCCCGCCCTTCTGCGCCTCGGCGATCATATGAAGGGCGACCGTGGTCTTGCCGGAAGCCTCGGGTCCGAAAATCTCGACGATACGGCCGCGCGGGATGCCGCCGATGCCCAACGCGATATCAAGGGTCAGGGCGCCGGTCGGAATGAAATCCACCGTCATGTCCGGGCGCTCCCCGAGCTTCATGGCCGCCCCCTTGCCAAACTGCTTCTCGATCTGGCCAAGCGCGATCTCCAGAGCGCGGGCCCTCTCGTCATTGCCTTTGTGGGTCACACCGGTCTCTGATTTTCCTGCGGGTTTAGCGGCTCTGGCCATTTGCAAATCCTCCAAAGACAATATAGAACAATCGTTCTTAATGGAATTATACGGGTTGCCCGGAGGAACGTCAACGTGGAATCCGACGACAGGGTTCGACAATCCGGTCCCGTCGCACGGTCATTCCCCGTCCTCTCCCTCTCCGCCCGTGCCGTTGGATCCGTTCTTGCGGACAACCCGGCTCAGGATGCCCGAAAGGCGCTCAGCGTAAAGTTCCGCCTCGGGCACGCGCAGACTGCGCGCGGTCAGGTAGAAGACGAAGATGCCCGCGATTCCACGGACGAACAGCCAGGCCAGCTGCATCATCTTGCCGTTCTCTCCGACAGGGAACGTCCCCAGCGCATACACGAGGAGCATGGCCGCGCCCGAGCAAAGCGCCATCTGCACCGGGAAGCGCCGGACGACGCCTCTCGGCCGGAATTCCGGAAACCTTCGCCGGAACAGCCCGATGATCAGGATGGACGAGCAGAGTCCCGAAAGCATGAACGCCAGCGACATCGTCCAGGGCCCGACGCCCGGGATCCGGGTGAGCACGAGGCAGAACAACAGGTTCGACAACAGGGAGGCCACGCCGCCATACAGGGGGATCCTCGTGTTGCCGGCGGCGAAGCAGCCAATGCCGAACAGGAATACCAGTGTCTGGATCACGATGGCCGGGCAGTACAATGCCAGGATGGAGGCCGTGGTGGATACCATGATGTCCGAATACCGGGCGCCCCATTGGAAAATCGCCCGCACGACGTCTTCACGCATGACGAACATCAGGGCGGAAACCGGTACGATGAGGAACAGCGCGTTCCGGAGACCGTTGTCGAACAGCCTCCTGAATTTCGTCGGCTGACCGGCCTGCGCGTGGGCGGAAAGGTTCGGAAGCAGCACATTCCCGATGGCTACCGCCAGGATGCCGTATGGCAACTGCCAGGTGGTCGAGGCGTTCCGCAGCGACAGCACCAGGTATTCTTCGGGGAAGAATCGGTTGATGAACGCGGTCAGGGTGATCACGTTGACCTGTACGATCGAAGCTGCCAGCATGGTCGGTACGGCGAGCCGGAGCAGGCGCCGGAACCCAGGATCCCGGATATCGAACGAAAAGCGGTAGTGCTTTCCGAACACGTCGCGCGCCAGATAGAACTGGAGCAGGAAAAAAGCGCACGCGGACAGCATGACGCCGGCAGCGACGCGGACCGCGCCGTTCGCCGTACGGTCGCCCAGCAGCAGCATGCTGACGATGACGCCCAGATTGTATGCCACAGGTCCGAACGCGGTCCGCTCGAACCGCCGGTAGGCATTGAGGATGCCGATGCAAAGCGCCGCAAGCATCATGAACAGGACCTGCGGGAACAGGGTCCGGGAAACGCGTACTGCGATCGCAACCGTCTCGGGGAAATACTCGTCCGAATAGATCGCCGGAATCAAAACGGGCGCCAGGAAATAGCCGAACACGATGAAGCCGATCATCGTTGCAGCGGCCACGTTGAGGAAAATGCTGACGCTCCGCCATCCCGCGCGCAGCGTTCGACTCTCGATCGCGCCCGCAAGCGTCGGGGTGATCGCCGCCTGGATCGCGCCGCCGATCAGAAGTTCGTACAGCAGGTCGGGGATCTGGAATCCGATGAGGTATCCGGCCGAAACCACATCGGAGCCGATCTGGTAGGCGATCAGGACTTCGCGGAGCATTCCGAGAAGCTTGCCGCAGATCAGGGCGAACATCATCAGCAGCGCCGACGTGGTGATGGAGAGCCTTTTCCGGCGCTCGAGCGGGATCATCCGAGCAATCTCCTCCGCAGCAGGTCCAGGGCGTTGAGTACGGCCACGCCGCGAACACGCGCACGGTTTCCGTTGATCCGGAGGACCCTCGTCTCGCAGCCGTTCGCGTCCGCGACGGCCAGGTGGACGAGGCCGACCGATTTCTCCGGGGTCCCCCCGTCCGGGCCCGCGATGCCGGTGATTCCGATGGCGTAATCCGTCCCGAAGCGCTCCCTGCATCCGGTGGCCATGGCGAGCGCGCAGGCTTCGCTGACGGCGCCTTCGCGCTCGAGGATCCCGGCCGGCACGCCGAGGAGCTCCTCTTTGATACGATTGTCGTATGCCACGATGCCCCCGGTCAGGAACCGGGACGCTCCGGGAATCTCGCCGAGCGTGGCCGCGGCAAGCCCTGCGGTGCAGGATTCCGCCAGAGACAGCGTCGCGCCTTTTTCGATCAGCAGATCCGCCGCGACTTCGTGCATCCTGCGTTCGCCGATCTCGTAGATGAATTCCCCGACCCGGGCCCGGACCTCGGCGAGCAGCGGGCCGGTGTTGTCCGGCTCGTCAGCGCTCGTCGCGAGTTGGGTGATGCGGAACAGGACTTCGCCTTCGCCTGCGTACGGCGCGATCGTAGGATTCGTCTGCCCGTCGATGAGGTCCTTGAGCACCGTCTCCGCCTTGGACTCCCCGATGCCGATCAGGCGGACGAAAACGTTGCGCAGGACACGGCTGGTACGGGCCTGCAGGTAAGGCCGGACCTGTCCCAGGAACATGGGATGAAGCTCGGATGGCGGTCCCGGGAGGAGGACGAACGTCTTTTCATCGCCATCAAAAAGAAATTCGATGATGCATCCGGGAGCGGTTCCGTTGCCGTTGGGCAGGACGATGGCGCCTTCTGGCAGCATGGCCTGCTTCATGTTGTTGGCGGTCATCTCCCGGTTCATGCGGGTGAAAATGCCTCGAATGGCGTTCTCGCTCGGTTCATGGAGGACCAGCGGCCGGCCGGCCACGCGGGCGGCTCCCGCCATCGTGATGTCGTCCGCGGTCGGGCCAAGCCCGCCGGTCAGGAACACGCAGTCCGCCCGGGAGGCGGCGGCGCGGATGGCCATGTCCAGGCGCTCCGGATTGTCCCCGACGACGGTCTGGTAGTACGAGTTGATTCCCATCAGGGTCAGCTGTTTCGCGATGAAGTGGGCGTTTGTATTAAGCGTTTGTCCGATCAGCAGTTCCGTGCCGACGCAGACGATTTCCGCGCTCTGGATGGTCGATGTCATACGTTGATTCTCCTTGTCATCTGAATTTCCGTCTTGTTGTCACTCATGAGCGCCAGCGCTGCGCCGCGCCATCCGGTCGCTGCCCGCCCTGCGCGGGGCGGATCAGGCACTCCGGCCCGAAGCCGATCAGGTCGGTCCGCCCGACGCGGTTCAGCGCCTTTTCCACCAGCGCACGCGATCGGGGGAGCGAAAACTGCAGAAGGGCGCGCTGCATGGCCTTCTCTTCCCGTCCCGGCACATGGACCGGTTTCATCGTCAGCGGGTCGTACCCCGTGTGGTACATCGTGGTGGACACGGTTCCCGGCGTCGGATAGAAGTCCTGCACCTGTTCCGGAATCACGCGGTACCGCTTGATGTATAGCGCCATCTCGACCGCGTCCTGCAGCGTGCTGCCCGGATGGCCGGATATCAGGTACGGCACCAGATACTGCTCTTTGCCGACCTGGCGGTTCATATCGTCGTAGGCGGCACGGAATTTCTCGAAAACCTCCGCCGGCGGCTTGCCCATGTGTTCGAGCACATGGTTGCACACATGTTCCGGCGCCACTTTCAGCTGACCGCTGACATGATGCCGGCAAAGCTCCTCCAGAAAGCCTCCGCGCTCGTCCGCAAGGAGGTAATCGAATCGTATTCCCGACCGGATGAAAACCTTCTTGACGCCCGGCAGGGCCCTCAGCGAGCGAAGGACGGCAAGATATTCGCCATGGTCTGCGCGCAGGCGCGGACAAGGCCGGGGAAACAGACAGCGGCGGTCGCGGCAGACCTCCCCTTTCGCCATCTTGTCGCAGACCGGCACGTGGAAGTTCGCGGTCGGGCCGCCGACGTCGTGGATGTATCCCTTGAAGCCGTCGGACTGCGTCATCTGGACGGCTTCCGCGACGATGGAGGCCTGGCTGCGGTTCTGGACAACCCGCCCCTGGTGGAACGTGATCGCGCAGAAGTTGCACCCGCCGAAGCACCCGCGGTGGGCGGTGATACTGTAGGACACCTCGTCGATCGACGGCACGCCGCCCAGCTTGTCGTACATGGGGTGGGGACGCCTTTCGTACGGCAGGGCATAGAGCCGGTCGAGTTCCTTTTGCTTCAGGACGCGTGCCGGCGGATTCTGGATGACATATCGGACACCGTGCCGCTGCAGCAGGGTGCGGCCCTGGACGGGGACCTGCTCCAGGTACTGGATGCGGAACGCGTCGGCGTACATCGCGTGGTCGTCGCGCACCTGCTCGAACGACGGCAGCAGCACATGTTTATCATCTTCGGGAAACGGATGCGCGAGCGGGCGGGGCGAATCGGGGAGGATATCGCCGCCCGCTTCCAGAAAGGTCCGGATTTTCGCGGGCATCCGGGAAAGGTTCGCCATGACGCAGGTGCCGGGGATGGTGAGGATCCCGGACACCTCCACGCCCTTGGCCAGGAGGGAGGCGATCGACAGCAGCGCCTTTTCCCCCATGCCGTAGACCAGGATGTCCGCGCGGCTGTCCTGGAGGATGCTGCGGCGGACGGCGTCGTCCCAGTAGTCGTAGTGCGCGAAACGGCGCAGGCTCGGTTCGATGCCGCCAATGATGAGCGGGATGTCGCCGAACTGGTCGCGCACCATGTTGCAGTAGCGGATGGCGACGCGGTCGGGACGGCGGCCCGCCTTTCCGCCAGGGGAATAACGGTCCTGCGCGCGGGGTTTTCGCGCCGCGGTATAATTGTCGACCATGGAATCGACCACGCCGGAAGACATCAGTACGCCTAGCCGGGGCCGGCCCATGACCTTGAGGCACTCCGGGTCGTCGATGTCGGGCTGGGGTAGGATGCCGACGCGGTAGCCCTCGGCTTCGAGGAGTCTGGAAAGTAGCGCGGCGCCGAACGTGGGATGGTCCACGTAGGCGTCCGCCGTTATGAATAGGAAATCGATCGCGTCCCATCCGAGGGCGCGGCATTCCTCAAGGCTGACCGGCAGGAACGGCATGTGTCACGACCCTTCTTTGGATGACTGGATCTCCATCCAGCGTTGTTTGCTGATGATGACTTTTCGGGGTTTGCTGCCTTCGAACGGGCCGACGTACCCTGCCTCCTGCATCCGGTCGATCAACCGGGCGGCGCGCGGGTATCCCACGTTCATCCTGCGCTGCAGCAGGGAGACGGACGCATATCCCGCCTCGATCACGATCTCCACGGCGGAGGGCATCAGTTCGTCCGAATCCTGGGTCTCCCGGCTGGTTCCGGATGTCGGCGTCGCGACAACCGCGTCGGCGGTCCCCTGGTCGTATCCGGTGATGTTCTGCGCCTTGAGGAAAGCGATGACGGTCTCCACTTCCGCGTCCGTCACCATGGCTCCCTGGCCGCGGATCGGTTTGGGCGAACTTTGCGGGAAATACAGCATATCGCCTTTTCCCAGCAGCTTCTCCGCTCCGCCCATGTCCAGGATGGTCCGGGAGTCCACCTGCGACGCGACGGCAAACGCGATGCGGGACGGGATGTTGGCCTTGATGACGCCGGTGATGACGTCGACGGAGGGCCGCTGCGTGGCGATGACCAGGTGGATGCCCGCGGCCCGCGCCATGGCGGTCAGCCGGGCGATGGCGTCCTCGACCTCGGTCGGGGAGGTCATCATCAGGTCGGCCAACTCGTCGATGATGATCAGGATGAGCGGCAGTTTTTCGAATCCGCCCTCCGGCGCGGCGGTATTGTATGCGCCGATGTCCCGCACGGATCGCTCGGAAAACTGCCGGTAGCGGTTGTTCATCTCGTTCACCGCCCAGATAAGCGCATTGGAAGCCTTCTTCGGATCCGTTACCACGGGGACGAGCAGATGGGGGATGCCGTTGTACATGCTGAGCTCGACGACCTTGGGATCGATCAGGATGAGTTTGACCTCGTCCGGATGGGCCCGGAAAAGGACACTCATCAGCAGCGCGTTGATGCAGACCGATTTGCCGGATCCGGTCGCGCCGGCGATCAGCAGGTGCGGCATGCGGGTGATGTCGCAAAACATGGGCTGCCCGGAAATGTCCCGGCCCAACACCGAACAGAGTCTGGACGGGAACGCCTTGAATTCCGGGGACTCGATCAGGCCGCGCAGCGACACGGGCGAGGTTTCCTTGTTCGGGATCTCGACGCCGATGGCGGATTTGCCCGGAATCGGCGCCTCGATGCGGACGCCGACGGCCGCCAGGTTCAGCGCGATGTCGTCGGTCAGGCTTACGATGCGGCTGACTTTGATGCCGGGCCCAGGAATCAGCTCGAACCGGGTGATGGACGGGCCGCTCGTGATGTTGCTGACTTTTGCGGCGATGCCGAAGCTGGCGAGCGTCTCTTCCAGCTTGCGGCCGAGGCTGTTGACCGTGATGGCGTTGGCAACGGCGTTGGAGGCCCGGCCGGGATTCAGCAGCGTCGAGGGCGGAGACTGGTAAGGAGCTTCACGCGGCTCTTCCGGTTCCGCGGCGTGTCCGTCTTCGGCATGCGACCCTGCCGGCACGGGCCGCCCTTCCGTGGAGCCGGCCGTGTGGCTGCGGGCTCCCGGCTTTTTTCCTTTGGAACCAGGAAGCCCGATATGGACGATACCGGCCGGCAGAACAGCATCATTGTCCCCGGATACGGGCCCATCCTCTTCGATGGCGAGCTCCTCCGGCAGGTCGATGAAGGCGTTTCCGAAGCCAACCGGCTGCGGGACCTCCCCGCGGACCGGTTCGGGAACGGGATCGCCCCCTGTCACATGGCGGATAGGGACTTCATCGGGAATAGGCTCATATGTTCCATCTCCCGATGGCACCGAGTCATCACTGTCATCCATCCGATGGTCAAAACGGGGTACGACCTCTTCTGTTTCGTCACGGGCTTCCGACCGCGCAGCGGATTCGGCCGCGGACTGTGCCGCCCGTTCCCGGAGAACCCGGACGCGTTCACGGAGCGCGTCGTTCAGGCGGGTTCCCGTCACCTGGATCGCGCTCCGGGCGGAACCGGCGGCATGGCGGAGGGATACGTCGAAGATCAGGATGATCTGGATGATCACGACGGCGATCAACAGCAGCGGCGCCCCGACCCGGCCGCCGATGGCATACAGCGCGGTAGCGGCCAGACCGCCGGCCACACCGCCGCCCAGCACGGGATCGCCAAGGCCGGGGTACCGGTCCGGATGGATCCCGATTTCCCAGAACGCCTTGACGGCTTCCAGCGCGGGTTTGTCGGCACTGCCGACCATTCCCCGGAACGCGGTCTGGTTGACCGTGAAAATGTGGAATAGAGCGGACAGGCACAGGATGCAGATAAAGGTGTAGGTATAGCGCTGCCTGCGGATCGCCACGCGCTTTTCCTTGAAAGACTCGATCGCCAGATAGAGGAAGAAAACGGGAAAGACATAGGAGACAACGCCGGTGACACCCCGGAACACCTGGATCGCCGTCCGGCCGATCCATCCGGTCAGGTCCTGCGGCAGATAGAACGCGAACGCGAAGAACAGGGCGAATGCCAGATAGACAATGCCCGAGATCTCCCTGTTGCGGTCTGCCTTTTTTTTACGTGTCATTCGGAACCGATCCTCCCCCGTTACGGCTGATCCACTTATGATGAGGCTCCGTGCAGGCCGTGTTCCGGGAGAAGAGCAGGATGCCGGCGATGGTCTTGGCATCACGGATGCGGCCGTCTCCGATCATCGCGAGGCACTCGGACAGCGGAAGGAGGACCGTCTCCACATATTCGCCCTCGTCCGGATGGCTGTCTCCCGGCACGACGCAGTCCGTCGAATAGATGTGCAGGACCTCGCTGCAGTAGCCGGGAGTCGGGTACATGCTGGTCAGGTGGCGGACTGTTTCCGTCCGGAATCCGGTCTCCTCCCGCAGTTCGCGGATCGCGCATGCCGCAGGATCCTCTCCCCGCTCCAGCTTGCCCGCGGGGATCTCCAGCATCTCCGACGCGGCTGCTATCCGGTACTGGCGGACCAGGACGATCCGGCCTTGCGGATCCATGGCGACCACAGCGGCGCCTCCGCCATGCCTAACAATCTCACGGCGTGCGACCGCGCCGTCCGGCAGCAGGACGGACAGCTCCTCGACCTGGATCACCCTCCCGGTAAAACGGATCTCGGTCCGTACGGTGTCCTCTTTCATGCTTGCCCCGCTTCCGTTCGTCCGGCCTGTCTTGCCTCTTTGATCTGATTGACCGCGAGAACGTCGCACCGGTTGTTCCGCGCGTTGTCCGCATGGCCGGGCACCTTGACCCATTCGATGTCATGGATGGCCGTCAACCGGTCGAGCTCCTGCCAGAGATCCTGGTTGCTGACCGGATCCCTGGACGCGTTCTTCCATCCGTTCCGCTTCCAGTTGACCAGCCACCCCTTGGAGAAAGCGGAAACCAGATAGGCGCTGTCGCTGTACAACCGCACGCTGCACGGCTTTTTGAGGCGCCGCAGCGCCTCGATGGCCGCGGTCAGCTCCATCCGGTTGTTCGTCGTCGACGGCTCGTATCCGGCGATCTCCCGTTCCTTTTCGCCCGCGATCAGGATCGCGGCCCAGCCGCCGGGACCGGGATTGCCGGAACAGGCGCCGTCCGTATAGACCTCGACCAGCCACCGGTCGTCCTCGGCTTGGCGTTCCGCTGCATCAGGCATTTTTCGACATCATCTTTCCGGTCTTGTCCATCGCCGCGGCGACCGCTTCGATGACGGACGAGCGGAATGCGCCTCGCTCCAGCGCCCGGATACCCTCGATCGTTGTGCCGCCCGGCGAGCAGACCTGGTCCTTGAGCACCGCGGGATGCATACCCGTCTCGAGGACCAGCCTCCCGGATCCCGCGACCGTTGCCGCGGCGGCCCGGAGCGCGATGTCCCGCGGCAGTCCCGCCAGCACGCCGCCGTCCGCGAGCGCCTCGATGAACAGCATCGTCCAGGCCGGTCCGGTGCTCGATACCGCGCCGAGGATGTCCACGGATTTCTCATCGCAGACGATCACGATGCCGCAGGACTCCAGCAGGGAGACCACTCGCCCGCGGTCCTCGGCGCCAACGCTGTCGAAGCACACCGC
>CAZNGQ010000035.1:0-456 GCA_964572095.1 uncultured Oscillospiraceae bacterium | reverse complement strand
CCGCGCTGACGCCCGCGCCGACCAGGGCCGGGGTGTTGGGCATGACGCGCGCGATGCCGAAGCCGGGGCCGGCCGCCTCGCGGATCCGGTCCACGCGGACGCCGGCGGCGATCACGATCAGTACGGCGCCGGGCCGCAGCGCCGGGGTCAGGGTCGCCATCGCCTCGGAGAATACCTGCGGCTTCACAACGATCATGACATGCGTCGCGTGTTTTACCGCGTCGGCCGGTGTCGGAGCGCAGGCCGCGCCGTTCCGGTCCGCGACTGCGCGTGCCTTTTCGGTATCGACATCGTACACGGTCAGGTCGGCCGGCGGCAGGCACCCGCTTTTCATCATTCCGTCAATCAGCGCCTGTCCCATGTTTCCGGTACCGATCACAGCAAGTCTCATCTCGGGTTCCTCCCAGGTCTTCGGTTTTGGTCTGAACGGTGAAATGATACCATCCGGCCAAGCGG
>CAZNGQ010000034.1:11346-16606 GCA_964572095.1 uncultured Oscillospiraceae bacterium | reverse complement strand
TGATTTTACGCGAGGTGGTCTTTTCGAATTCGGTATCCCGCAGCGTGAAACGGCGAACGTATTTGTACGGGACAAGCATGTGGTTGACCGTGGTGACTTCCGCCTGGATCAGCGTGCGCAGCGCATCCGGCCCGGGCTCCGCGCCGAGTTTCGCCGCTGTGGCCTCCGCGTCCGGGAAGATCTCCGCGGCGACCTCGATATCGCCTTCGCCGTCGTCGACCCCTGTCACAAGGGCTTCCGCGATGTAGGGGCTGCGGCAGAGCAGCGCCTCGATTTCCTCCGGGAAGATGTTCTTGCCGTTTTTCGTGATGATGACGTTTTTCTTGCGGCCCGTGATGATGACAAAGCCGTCCTCGTCGATATACCCCAGGTCGCCGGTGTGGAAATAGCCGTCCACCAGCGCTTCGGCGGTGGCTTCCTCGTTTTCATAATAGCCAAGCATGACGTTGGGACCCTTGCCGATGATCTCGCCGATGCCGTTCTCATCCGGATCGATGATGCGCACATCCACACCGGGCAGGGGCAGCCCGGCGGAGCGGTCCTTGTAGAACACGTCGCGGTTCAACGCCAGGATGGGCGCGCACTCTGTGAGTCCGTATCCCTGCACGCAGGCGATGCCCAGGTCCCGCATGTCCCGCATGATGGCCGGGTCGACCGCGGCTCCGCCGGAGATCAGCATCTTGAGGCTGCCGCCGAAGCTGTCGTGGACTTGGTGGAAAAGCTTGCGCCGCAGGTCGATGCCGACCTTGCGGAGCGAGCGGGTGAGCCCGATGGCGAACTTGAACTTCTTTGCCGCCTCGGGGGTCGCCTTGGCCTTTTTCATGATGTTGCGGTGGAACAGCTCGAGCATGAGCGGTACGACCAGCATGATCGTGACCTTGGACTCCTGCATGTTCTGCACGATGTAGCGCAGGCCGTCGCACTGGGCGATCGTGCATCCCCGATAGATCTGGCACAGGAATCCGCAGGTGCACTCGTAGGTATGGTGGAGCGGCAGGACCGAGAGGAAGACGTCGTCCGGCCCGATATAGAGCATCTGGCACATGCCTTCGAGATTGGCGCTGATATTGCGGTGGGAAAGCATGACGGCCTTGGACTCGGCGGTCGTTCCGGAAGTGAACAGCAGGATGCTCATCCGGTCCGCGTCGACTGCGGCATCAAGGAACTGCCGGCTTCCGGCCGCCAGCAGAGCCTTGCCTTTTTCAAGCAGGGAGGAGCAGGCATAGTCTCCCTCGTGATCGGGGGTCTCCATGCAGATGAAGAACCGCACGCCCGGATTGTCCGCCCGGATGGCGTCGATCTGTTCCTTTTTCGATGCCGAGTAGACCACCGCGTCGGCATGGGACCGGGAAAGGAGGTTGCGGATCTCCGTGACCGGGAGTTCCTTGTCCAGCGGGACCACGATCCCGATCCCGTTGACAACGGCAAGGTAGGAGACATACCACTCGTAGCGGGCATCGCCCAGGATGGCTACCCGGCCGCCCTTGAGCCCCATGTCGGCGAGCGCGGTGCCGAAAGCGTCCACATCGCTGGCATACTGGCCGTACGAGACTGGCCGATAAGGCTCGCCGCGCTTGTCCTTGACCAGAAAAGCGGTGCGGTCGGTGTACAGGTCGCGGCTTTGTTTCAGCATGTCCTTCAGATCGGTGATGTGACGGACTTCGTACAAGGGTGCGTTCCTGTCCATGCGCTTTTCTCCTTCGGCTTTTCCTGGATGCCCATCGGCTGCTTTTATGGTAGCATTCCCCGGCGCCGGCGGGCAACGGGTGTCAGATCCGGTCCGCGATCTCCAGTATGAGCCTGCGGGTGGACTCCCAGTCCAGGCAGGCATCGGTCAGCGATTGTCCGTAGGTGTGGCTGCCCACCGCCTGGCGGCCGCCCTCGATGTAGCTTTCGATCATGAGCCCGCGCACCAAACCCCGCAGGTCGGGGGAGAGGCGGCGGCTGTGGAGGACCTCCATCGCGATCCGGGGCTGCTGCGCGGGATCCTTGTCCGAATTCGCGTGGTTGACGTCGACGACGGCCATCGGATTGGACAGGCCGCGCTGGTGATACAAGTCGTGCAGGTGAAGCAGGTCCTCGTAGTGGTAATTCGGGATGGACGTGCCGTTGCGGTCCACGGCGCCGCGAAGCACCGCATGCGCCAGCGGGTTGCCGGCGGTACGGACCTCGAAGCCCTGATAGATGAAGGTATGGCTGCCCTGCGCGGCCTGGATCGAATTGAGCATGACCGCCATGTCGCCGCTTGTCGGATTCTTCATCCCGACCGGGATATCCAGGCCGCTGGCGGTCAGCCGGTGCTGCTGGTTTTCGACCGAACGGGCGCCGACGGCCACATAGGACAGCATGTCCTCGAGATAAGTATGGTTTTCGGGATACAGCATCTCGTCCGCGGCCGGAAGCCCGGACTCGGTGAGGGCCCGCAGGTGCATGCGGCGGAGCGCGACGATGCCGGCGACCATGTCGGGCGCCTTTTCCGGATCCGGCTGGTGCAGGATCCCCTTGTAGCCCTCGCCGGTGGTGCGGGGCTTGTTGGTATAGATGCGGGGCACGATCACAAGCCGATCGGCGGTCTCGTCCTGCACATCGCGCAGGCGATGCACATAATCACAAATCGCATCCTCGTTGTCCGCCGAACAGGGGCCGACGATCAGCAGGAACCGGTCGGACCTGCCGTTGACGATATCCTGGACCTCGATGTCGCGCAAGCGCTTCATTTCGGCGAGAGCCGGCGGGAGAGGCCACTCGGCCAGGATCTCCCCGGACTTGGGAATACTGCGGATGTATTGGAAATTCATGCTGTTTCACACTCCTGTCGGATGTTTCAGAGTATAGTCTGTATGCTGTGCAATGTCCATCGGACGGAGCCGCGCGGCAGGGTGTAGAATATCCGGGAGACGCCTGCAGAATCGATATCGAACAGGCTGACCGGGGAGGAATTGTTATGGAAAACGAACGGCTGCTGGGCGGGTATATCCGGCAGGTACAGGATCAGAAGCTGCCGGTGGACAGCGTCATGGTGTTTCAAGACGGCGAGTTGATCGCCGAACACCGGTGGACGCCCGATGTCCCGCACCTGATTTATTCCCATACGAAAAGCTTTACCGCCACCGCGGTCGGCGTCGCGATCGACGAAGGTCTGCTGACGCTGGAAGACCGCGTCTCCGACTGGTTCGCGGACGAGATGCCCGGCGCGGGTTATTCGATGGCAGGCGACCTGCGGCTGCGCCACCTGCTCTCCATGTCCTCCGGCCGCGGCGTTCCGCTGCTGATGGGGGGCGACCGCGAGAAACTCACGGAGCGCGACTGGGTGCGGTACGTCTTGTCCCGGCCGATCCTTACGCCGCCCGGCACCCGGTTCACCTACTCCAACGGCGACACCTACCTGGCCGGAGTCATGCTGGAAAAAGCGACCGGAATGACCCTCGCGGCGTACGCTGCGGACCGGCTGCTGACCCCGATGGGCATCCCCGCTCCGGCATGGGAGCATTGCCCCATGGGACACACCTTCGGAGCGTCCGGCATGTGGCTCCGCACGGCGGACATGGCCCGGCTCGGGCTTCTCTATCTGCAGAACGGCGAGTGGAACGGGCGGCGGCTCGTGTCGGCAGCCTGGATCCGCGAAGCGAGCCGGATCCATGTCGACACCCCGGACGAAAGCGTCTGGAAGTGCGGGTACGGCTTCCAGCTGTGGATGAACCCGATTCCGGGATCCTACCGGGCGGACGGGCTGCTGGGGCAATACTCCCATGTGCTGCCGGGGCAGCGCGCCGTCATCGCCATGAACAACCATGCGGAGAACGTATACCCGATCCTCGACGCGATGCGCGACGAGATCGTCCCGCATCTGTGACCGGAGAGGAAAGGAAGGACTTTAATACATGAAAATCTTTGAGATGGGCATGCTGCTGTGCTTCGGGGTCTCCTGGCCGGTATCGCTCTGGAAATCCTTTACGTCCCGCACGACCAAAGGGAAAAGCGTATTTTTCCTGATCCTGATCCTGATCGGCTATCTTTCGGGACTTGTTTACAAAGTCTCCAGCGGATTCGATTATGTCAGCTGGTTCTACATCCTGAACGCGTCGATGGTGTTTGCCGACATCCTGATGTACGTCCGGAACCGGAGGTTCGAACAACGGCTGGAGCCGGGCCGGGCGGAGTGAAACGGGCCGGGCGGCTCCCGGTCCCCCTCAGGAAAACCAGACCAGCGCCCCGCCCAACAGCGAGGTATCGTACCAGCATTTGAGGTCGATGTCGAACGTGGCGGCCTCGTCGCAGACGGTTGCCACCAGGCAGCTGTCTGTGTTTTCGTCGTCCCATTCCGCGGCGACGATCGTGATCCAATGCCAGCTGTGGAGGCGCTCGGTCCGGCCGTTGCTCAGGTTGAGGAACGCGACCGGGCAATCCGCCTCGAGTCCGCGGCGCAGGAAGGACAGAAAGTGGGCGAACCCCTTGCGGGGGAACAACGATTCCGGAATCTCCAGCACATGGGCGGTCAGCGGGACCGAACAGTCCGCGGCGAACCGCTCCATTCCGGTCGTGAACATGCAGGCGCGGTTGAGCCCGCCCATGCCCGGGGTGACAAAGGTCCAGATCCGATCCATCAGGCGGATGAAATCCTCACGGTTCCGGATGGATGCCGTCGGCCACAGCGGCCGGAGTGTTTCGTCCCGCTGTGCGAGATAGTACGACAAGGTGGCGGCGGTGGTCGGGCCGCAGCCTGCGCGGCGATGCCATTCGTCGGCATACCATTCCTGGTCGCCGCCATGATGGACACCGTCCAGCAGCAGGCGGGAGGGATCCCGCAATCCGACTTTCCGGATCCCGTTCAACCTGTCCATGTCAAGCCCTACAAGGGCGGGCACCTGGTCCAGCCGGTCGATCACGTCGTCCGCGCCCGCGGCGAGCAGCCGTCCGGCCGGGAACGAGGAGGTCAGCGCGATGGCGTGCATGCCCGCCGCCTTGGCGGCCTGTACGCCGCTTTCGGCGTCCTCGACGACCCAGGCGTCCCCGGGAGCCACGCCGCAGCGGGCGGCTGCCGCGAGGTAGATGTCGGGAAACGGCTTTTTCCGCTCGACGTCGTCGCCCGTCACCACCGCGTCGAACGCGCTTTCATCGATTCCGAGCACCCGCAGGTTGGCCGCGGCCTTCACCCGGTCGGCGCTCGTCGCCATGGCCACGCGGAAGCCGCCGCCCCGAAGTGCGCGGATCAGTTCGACGGCTCCGGGCATCGGCGGGACATAGGTCTCGCACAGCTCGA
>CAZNGQ010000034.1:0-11246 GCA_964572095.1 uncultured Oscillospiraceae bacterium | reverse complement strand
GGTGGTCGGGATGGTCGTCATGCCGCGGTCACGCTCCTCTCGTCAATGTCCGGGCGGACGCGGGGGCGGGCAGCAGCAGACCGAGCAGGGAACCAAGGAGGCCGATGGCGCCGACGACCAGAAAGCCGCGTTCGCGTCCGGCCGCCTGGCCGATGAACCCGATGATCGTGGGGCCGAGGACGATGCCGATCGCATAGACCGCCTGGAACGTGCCCATCGCGGTGGACCGGTACTCGTCCGCGACCGTCAGGATGCTCTGGCCCATGCACATCGCCATCGTGACGCTGCGGCCGAAACCGGCCATGATCTGCACGACGTACAGCCAGCCGATCGACGGGCAGAACGGCACGAGGAGGCAGGAGACCCCGACCGTCATCATGGACAGCATGATCGTGCGGCGGGGCTTGAGTGTATGGGCGAACCGGGATACGCCATACGAAGCCGCTACCGTAGCCGCTGTGGAAACCGCGGTCAGGAGCCCGAGCTCCCACTTGGCCGCGCCGAGCTTTTCCTGGGCGAAGGCCGGCGTGAATCCGTAGATCGTGCCGAAGACCATGATCTGTCCGATCGCGGCCAGGATCGACACGATCAGGAGGTTTCGGTTCCGCAATACGGTGAGAATGTCGCGGGGACGGATGGGCCGGAGGACCTTCGGCCGTGTCTCGGTGACCCGGAGACTCAGCAGGAGGGCGCCCAGACCGCCCGCGGCGGCGAGGTAGAATGTCGCCGCCTCCCCGACGAACTGCGCGAGCAGCATGCCGGACAGGATGGCGGCAAGGATGCCGGCGTTGTTGAAAAACGTGATCGAGCCCATGACCTTGGCGGCGTCCCGGCTGTCGTAATAACTGGCATACAGGATCGTATAGACGACCCAGCAGGAGGCGCCGACGCCGGACAGCGCGCGGAAGGTGAAGTATCCCCACGGACTGGCGAACAGGCCCATGCCGAGCGCGCTGGCGAAGGCCAGGAAACAGCCGATCACGACGAACGGCTTTCGCTTGCGGATTCGGTCCGAACCAATGCCGATCGGCAGCCGGAGCACCAGCTGTGTGAAACCGTACGAGCCCAGGATGACGCCGAGGAACCCGTCCGGGATGCCCATGCCCTTGCCGTAGGTCGCGAGGTAGGGCGAGTATACATACAGCGAAAACCAGAAAAAGAACGTGAGCAGCTGAAAAAGCCGCCGGCTGCGGTCACGCTCGCGGGTGTCCAGTCCGGTTGACTCCGCTGCGGCGGTCGGCTCCAAAGTCTCTTTCACGTTCCGTTTTCCTCCATCCGGTCACGGCGCGCGGCGACGGCCGGCGCGTAACGAATTCGATTATACACGGAACCGGCTGTCTTTTTCCCTGCTTTTGCTGATGTATAATGTGTGTGTTCAAAAATAAACACGTCAGGAAGGTACTCCGCATGTCGACAGCTATGACGTTTCCCGCCGCGAGTCCGGAATCCCTCGGCATTCCGGCCGCGGCCATCGAGCGCTATCTCGACCACGTCCGCGACAACCGGCTCGAGGTGAACAGCCTCATGATCGTCCGCCACGGCAGGCTGGCGGCGGCCGGCTGGTGGGCCCCCTACACCGCGGAGCGGATGCACGCCGCCCATTCGCTGACCAAGAGCTTCACTTCCACAGCCATCGGCCTGATGATCCGCGAAGGCCTGGTGGGGCTGCATGACCGTGTCGCGGACCTGTTCCCGGCGGACATGCCGGAAAACCCGGGTGAGAACCTGCTCCGGATGGACCTGTGGCACCTGCTCACGATGACCTGCGGCCATGAAACCGAGGCTGTGCCCGGCACGGAAACAAACTATGCGAAGGCCTTCCTCGCGCACCCGGTCCCGAGGGAGCCCGGCACCCACTATCTCTACAACTCCATGGCCTCCTATATGCTGACCGTCCTTGTCTATGAAAAGACGGGCCTAAACCTGCTGGATTACCTGCGTCCGCGCGTACTGGAACCGCTTGGCTGCGGCGCCATGTTCTGCCTCACCTGCCCGCGCGGCATCGAGAACGGCGGCGGGGGCCTGTACATCCGGACCGTCGACATCGCCCGCATGGCGCAGCTTTACCTGCAGAAAGGCCGTCACAACGGAGTGCAGCTGATCCCCGAGGCCTGGATCGACGAGGCTTCCTCCTGGCAGGTCTCCACCGCCAACCATCCGGCCGGCGACGGCGACCACACCAGCGGATTTGGATACCACATCTGGCGCTGCATCCCGCCCGACGTCTACCGTTTCGCGGGCGCGAACGGCCAGTTCGGCATCGTCATGCCGGCAAAGGACGCGGTGATCGCGGTCACCGCCTCTTCCTGGAACACCGCGGGCATCACCGAGGGGCTGTGGGACATCCTCCTGCCCGCCATGGCCGACGGGCCGCTGCCCGAGGATCCGGCGGCTGCGGAGCGGCTTCGCGCGCGCATGGCCGGCCTGGCGCTCGAATGGACGCCCGCCCGGCGTGACGCCGCGGCGGAGCAGGCGCTTGGCGGGCGGACGGCCGTCTGGCCGGCAAACGGCTTCCACTTTTCCCTGCGGCGCGGCGGGACCGACGCGGGGGTCTCCTCCTCCGCGATCACGTTCGGCGAGGACCGCGCAACCCTGGATTATGTAGCGGGCGGCGTGCCGGGACGGCTGGTCCTGGGGCTCGACGGCCGCCCGGTGGAGAACGCGGCGGAATACGCGGGACACGCTTTCCCGGTGCTGGCGACCGGCGCATGGACCGCTGACGGCGCTTTTCTGGTCGATCTCCGCTCGATTCTCAATGTCGCGCACCGCAGGGTTTTCTTCCGGCCGGCCGGCGACGTCGTCGCCATCCGGATCGAGTCCACCCCCAACACGGACGCGCTGACCAATCCGCCGCCTACGGAACTACGAGCAGTTTTCCAGACGGGAGTCTGAGCAGATGGCACAATTGAAGGACTTTATCCGCAAGTACGGCTGGATTTACCTGCCCGGACTGCTCATTCTGGTCGTCAGCTCCTATATCCAGACCCTGCAGCCCAGGATCCTGGGCACCATCATCGACACGCTGGAGGCCACGCCGAACGACAGCCGCGCGGTGCGGAACAGCCTGCTGCTGCTCCTCCTGATCGCGTTCCTGACCTTTGTGACCCGCTTTGCGTGGCGCTACATCATCATGGGCAACTCCCGCAACATGGAGAGTTATCTAAGAAAACGCCTTTTTGCGCATCTCCAGACCCAGCCCCCCGAGTTCTTCAACCATCAGAAGACCGGCGACCTCATGGCCTACGCCATCAACGACATCAACGCCATCCGGATGACGTTCGGCCCCAGCCTGGCGCAGGGCGTCTCCGGCATCACGATCGCGATCCTGTCGGTCGCCGGCATGTCCGGCGGGGTCAACCCCAGGCTGACGGTGTTCGCGCTCCTGCCCATTCCGGTCGTCGTGACGATCGTCGTCTTCATGGGGCGCCAGGTCCAGCGCCGCTTCCGCCGGGTGCAGGAAACGTTCGCCGCGGTGTCGGACCGGGTGCAGGAAGACATTTCCGGCATCCGCGTCATCAAGGCCTATGTCCAGGAAGAGGAAGAGGCCGAACGGTTCGAGACCCTCAACCGGCGGTCACGCCAGGTCAATCTGGACATGATCAAGGTTTCCGCGTCGATGCGGCCGGTCGTCATGCTCCTGTTCGGCGTCAGTTTCACGATCAGCCTGATCTACGGCGGAAGCCTGGTCCGGAGCGGTACGATCACGGTCGGGGACTTCGTGGCGTTCAACGGCTACCTGACACTCATCGTCATGCCGATCCAGTCCATCGCCCGGATCATCACGATGATCCAGCGCGGTCTGGCGTCGCTGAAACGGTACAACGGCATCCTCGAGATCCGTCCCGCAGTCGTCGACGGAGCCGGGGACGCGCCCGCCAGCGGCATGGGCGAGGGCCTGGAGATCGACGGGCTCACGTTCCGCTATCCCGGAACGACGATCCCCGCGCTGGCGGACATCGACATCCGGCTTGAGCCGGGAAACTCGCTGGGCGTCGTCGGGCGGACCGGCAGCGGCAAGACCACGCTGGTCATGCTCCTGTCCAAGATGTACAACGCCCCGGACGGCACCATCCGTTTCGGCGGGTGGGACATCAACCGGTTCGACCTCGGGACACTGCGTTCCGCGATCGCGTGCGTTCCCCAGGACAATTTCCTGTTCTCCGCGTCCATCGCCGAGAACATCCGTTTCTTCGACGACGGGTATTCACAGGACCAGATCGCGGACGCCGCGCGCCAGGCCTGCATCGACGACAGCATCCGGACGTTTCCCGACGGCTACGACACCCAGGTCGGCGAACGCGGCATGAGCCTGTCCGGCGGCCAGAAACAGCGGATCGCCATCGCGCGGGCGTTGCTGCGCGACACCCCGCTGCTGATCCTCGACGACGCGCTTTCCGCGGTCGACACCCGGACCGAGGAATCCATCCTCGAAAACCTGCATGAGCGGAAACGAAGCAGACAGTCCTCCATCATCGTCTCCCACCGGATCAGTGCCGTAATGGCCTGCGATGAGATCGTCGTCCTGGACGCCGGCCGCATCGTGGAGCGGGGCACACATGCCGAACTGGTCGCCGCCGGAGGGTTCTACGCCCAGACCGCGGCAAGCCAGGCCGACAGCGGAGAGGGGGAATCCCTATGACGGATAAGAGACAGGCCAGACAGGCCGACCGGCTGGACAAGGCGGCGGCACGTGAAAAAGACCGCGCCGCCCTCGAGAAGAACATGCGCGAGGACAGCATCCTCAGCAGTTTCGGAAAGCCGGACGGCAAAGGGCGCAAAGGGAAAAAGAAGATCCGGACGCTGTTCCGACTCAAGCCGTACCTGATCCCCCAGATCCCGGCATTGGTCACCAGCTGCATCCTCGTCCTGATCGTCAACGCATCGGAGCTGGTCAAGCCCTACATCCTGTCGATCGTCATCGACGACTTCCTGCTTGGCGGCAAGCCGGACGCGGGCCTGAACTCGATCTTCTGGTTCGGCATGGCGTATCTCGCCTCGGTGACGGTCGGCTCCCTGACCAACATCGGCCAGGCGCTCATGGTGAACCGGATGGGGCAGAGCATCCTGATGAACATCCGCCGGGATGTGTTCCGGCACATCCTGCACATGCCGATGAGAAAGCTCGACCACTTTTCCTCCGGACGGCTCATCACCCGGGCGACCAACGACGTCGAGACCCTGAACGAACTGTTCGCCGACTTCATGGTCAACCTGTTCAAGGACGTGTTCCTGCTCATCGGAATCACGGTGACGATGCTGCTGATGAACTGGCGGCTCGCGCTGATCTCCTTCGTCGCGGTACCGGCCATTGTCGGTGTGACGATGTTCGTGCGGACGCGGCTTCGCAAGAACTTCGTCATCGTCAAGCGGCTGATCGGCTCGATCAACGGGTTCTTTGCCGAAAACATCTCCGGCATGCGGCTGGTGCAGATGTTCCGGCGTGAAGTCCAGAAGATGAAAGAGTTCGACCTCCTGAACAACGGCTATTTCAAGGCCACCCTCACCCAGATCCGCATGAACAGCCTCCTGCGTCCGGTCATGGAAGTCATCAACTCCCTCGCGATCGCGCTGGTGATCTGGCTGTCGGTCGGACGGATCGCGGACAACATGCTGCAGGTCGGTGTGCTGTACGCGTTCACGAACTACATCCGCCAGTTTTTCGAACCGATCAACGACCTGTCCGAGCAGTACAACACGGTCCAGTCGGCGACGGTTTCGGTCGAGCGCATCTTCGAACTGCTGGACGACAAGGACGGTCAGGAAAGCATGGAAGCCGGCGATCCCATCGATCGGCCGGTCGGCCGCGTGGAGTTCCGGAACGTCTGGTTCGCCTACAACAACGAGGATTGGGTGCTCCGGGACGTCTCGTTCACGATCGAGCCCGGAATGAGCACCGCGTTTGTGGGCACGACCGGCGCGGGCAAGACGACCATCATCTCGCTCATGGCCAGGTTCTATGAAAACCAGAAAGGCGAGATCCTGCTCGACGGCAAGAACATCAAGGAGATCCGGTTGTCCGACCTGCGCACCTGGATCGCGATCGTGCTCCAGGACGTGTTCCTGTTTTCCGGCACGATCTCGGAAAACATCCGCCTGAACGACGACGAGATCACGGACGACGAGGTCGCCGTGGCGCTCTCGCTCGCAAGTGCCGACAGCTTTATCGACCGGCTGCCCGGCGGCATGCAGGAGCCGGTGACGGAGCGCGGAAGCACCTTTTCCGCGGGACAGCGGCAATTGCTGTCGTTCGCCCGCGCCATTGCGCACGACCCCGCACTGTTCATCCTGGACGAGGCCACGGCCAACATCGACACCGAGACCGAACAGCGGATCCAGGAATCGATCGCCAACGTTTCCGCCGGCCGGACGACGATCATCATCGCGCACCGGCTCTCCACGATCCGCCGATGCGACCGGATCTTTGTCATGGACAAGGCGCAGCTGGTGGAACAGGGCAACCATGAGGAACTGCTGGCGCAGAACGGGATCTACGCGGAGCTGCACCGCGCGGCCTACGAGACGGTGGACGCGGCGGAGCTGATGGCCTGACGCGGCGAGGATTCGTTACTGTTTGAAAATGAGAGCCCTCCGACGCATTTGATGTCGGAGGGCTTTCAATAGGCTGTCAGGTTATAAATGCCTCAAATGACCTGAGAGGGGTTGTACTTTTCCACAAACGTCAGCGAGAACCCTTTGGGCGCGGACAGCGTCCGCGTTTCCGGATTGAAAACCGGCGGGTGCGCCATGGCGGTGTTCATGAACGACTTGAACGTATTGGCTTCGTTGGCAGTGGACAGCGTGCAGTAGTAGCCCGCGTTGTCGTCGTACACGCGGAACTCACGGTTCTGCAGGATGTCGCTGTGCGGGACCATCTCGCCGCTCGACCAGACGCCGATATAGGATTCGCCCTTGCGGCCGAAGACCCAGCTGCCGTTCCGGACGGTTTCGGCAAACGACGAGGCCGGCCAATACAAATGGGTGAAGCGCACCGGGTGGTCGTCGCTCAAGTGGTAGATGACACCGATGCGGTTGCCCTGCTGGAGAACGGCCGGCATGATGCCATTGCCGTACCAATAGCCGGGCCGCATCACCGTCTTGTCGTGCGTGCCGCCGGGATGGTTGGTGAACACAAGGCAGTCAGGGTCGAGTGAAGCCGCCCACATGTGCTGCTGGTAGCCGTAGACGCCGGGTTCGAACAGCGTGGTCCCGTGATACCGCTCGTTGAGCGCTTTCGTGTAGGCATACGTGAATTCGCCGGATACGAATGGATCGGACTGCGAGAACACGTCGTTTGTCCAGCCGGGCCAATCGCCGGTCTTGGGCGAGGAAACCGAGGTCAGGATGTAGCCGGAGGTCTTGCGGATCGCGATCTCGCCGTTGCCGCAGGGATACAGCGTGTCGGCCGGACTGCCCATGATCGTGATCAGTTCGTCGGGAATGCGGTATGTCGAGCTGGCGAACGCGGAAACCCACATGTTGTGCCCGACGGCCGCGGAGGGGTTGATGTAGTGCACCAGCCCCTGGATGCCCTGGCGGAACGGGGTGAACACGTCCCGGTACACCCGGCCCTGCGGTCCGACCGCGCAGCCGTGGAATGTGTGCAGGGACAGCTGGGACAACAGGCGGGTCAGCACAGCGGTCGCGCGGGCCGACAGTTCCGCCGAGCCGAAATCGATGACGTTGAGCAGCGCGGCTGCCGTCACGCACATGTACCCGCCGCTGAGGAATTCCTCGAACCCGGTGCGCTCGACCGAGTCCAGCCATTCGGCGCAGCGGCGCGCCCCGACGAGCTCCTGCTCGCGTCCGGTCCGGCCGGACCGGACAAAAAACACGTCCGGGAAGCATATTCCGGCCACCAGCCTGCTGCTGTAGAACAGCAGTGCGTGGTTCTCGCTCCAGAAGCACATGCCGTCGGCGCCGTCTTCATCCATCCAGTAACGGAAGTCGAGGCAGACTTCACGGAGCCTCGCCTGGAGTCCGGCGTCCATCGCGTCGGGATGGCGGAGCGCCAGGCGGAGCAAGCCCGAGGTCAGGAAATCCGCGCAGTCGATGCGCTTCCCGACAAGATCCATATCGCTCCGAAGGTCCAGGCGGTCCTGGTCGGTCAGTTCCATGCCGGAGGCGAGCCGGGCCAGGATGAAATAAACGTGGTACTGCAGTTTACCGGAACTCAAATTGCCCTTGCCCAGGTTCGCGATTCCGGCGATGACCGCCTTGCGGTGCGCCGCGAGATCCTTGTGGGGCTGCGCATACGAGGGGCGCATGTTCTCCGCGGCCTCGATCGTGCGGGTCATTCTCTGTCCGCCGACGGTGACGGTGAGGACCAGGCTTTCCGCGTCGTTGCCGACCGGCAGGCGGCCCTCGCCGCCGTTGACCGGGAAGCGGTCCGCGTTCCAGGGGATTGTGCGCGGCAGGGCGTCCATACCGGTTTCCTCCGAGCCCGGTTTGCCGATCTCGACCTTGACGACCGCTCCGTCGGGCATCGGCCCCACGGCCGCAAGTTCGCCGGCCGCGTAGCGGATCCCGGACAGCCACCGGTCCGCGGCCACCACGGCGTCCAGGGCGCCGGGCCCCCCGGGAAGGGAGGACGTCACGCCGGCGAAGTCGCCGCGCAGCTGCAGCCCGACGATGTTGCGGGTGTCCCGCACGCCCAGGTTCTGCATCCGGAGGAAGACCGGGTTGTCACCGGCCTGAAGCTCGATTTCGGTATCCTGATGGTTGATGGGCTTGTACACCGGGGTCGGGATGCGCAGGACGCGTTTCCCGTTGACGAACAGGTCGACGGCGGCGAACGTCCAGACCCGAACGGTCAGCCTCATGTCCCGCGGCGCACGCAGGACCGTCGCACCGTACAGCTCCACCTTTGTGAGCAGGTGGTAGAACGCGGAGACGTCGATGAACCAGTTTTCACCGGCATAGGCGTAGGTCCAGGGACAGCCGGGCAGGCCGTCCGCACCGGCGGCGATCCCGGCGGGCGGTTCCGGCAGCCGGTCGTCGGCGATGACGGCGCGCATGTCCTTTTCAAACTTGAGCTGGTTGGGTTCGTCGACCGTGACCTCGGGTGTGGTCAGGGCGGGTCCGGACACCAGCCAGTGCGTGATGAATCCGTTGGCGTTCGGGGCGGGGATGGCGGTTTCCTTCATGGGTCCTCCTGAGGGTCGTTTGAATGAGAAGCCCGGTCAGCCGCCGATCAGGCGCTGGCGAAGCGTATGGATCCGGCGCTCGTCCATACCGATCTCCAGCAGATAGGGGACGATGCCCGGCCGTGTCTTGTCAAAATGCCGCAGCAGGGTCTCCATGTTGTCCGCATCGCTGTACAGCAGGTGCCGGCTGCCTTCGACCGAAACCTGGAGCAGGGGGTCGATCAACGGATGCAGATAGGAAAAGCTCACCTGGTAGCTGGCGACGATGTCTTCGTCGGCGACACCCGCCAGGCGGTACAGCAGCATGGAGATGAGTCCGGTGCGGTCCTTGCCGTGCGTACAGTGGTACAGGCAGGCGCCCTCCGTCTCGTCCGCCATGGCGCCCAGCACGCCGGCGATCTCGGGACCCGCGGTCTCGAGCATGTGGATATAGACCTCCCCCAGGGAAAAGGTCGACAGGTCCGCGATGAAATCCTCGACCCCGCGGGTGGAACCCGGGCGGGGCTTGAGCAGGGGAAAACGGAAGTACCGGACCGACGGCAGGTCCTGGAACGCGCTCGGGCGCCGGTCGGCCTCCAGGTCGGAACGGAGGTCGATGATCGTATGCACCGGCAGGTCCAGCAGGGTCCGGATGTCCGCCGGATCGATACCGCAGGGTTCCGACGCGCGGTAGAACCGGCCGAACCGGACGACCCGCCCGTCCATGCCGGCGTAACCCCCGATGTCCCGGACATTGTGGTAGGACTTGAGGGGCAGGCGGATGAGGGGGGGATCGCAGGAGTCGGAGTCCGGCCGGGGCGTCATGGGCGGGCTCCCGGCTGACGCAGGCGCTCGAGGGCGCGCAGGGCGCTTTCTCGGTCGGAAGCCGGAGCGGACAGGACCACATGCGCGTCCGTGCCGGGTCCGGGCCAATCGGCCCCGTGCCGTGCCTCCCCGAAGAACGAATGCATCTGCGCGGTCTGCCGCTCGAAAAACGGATACGCCTCCTCCAGGATGTGCGCCGGCTGGATGAGGTTCAGCATGCGCAGACCCCGGATATCCCGGAATCCGGTCCACTGGTGACGGGAATTCGCGCAGCTGTGGATGCCGATGCCCCCGTACCGGTCGGACAGGAAATTCAGGGAGTCGAGGCAGAATTCGCGGAACGTCGCGGGGCTGATGGCGCCGATCTCGTCTTCGGACAGGGTCATGCCGCCCTCCATGTAGTAGTCGGGATAATGTGCGATATACGCGGTGCCGTAGCGGCGGAACCATTCGTCGAGGAACGCGGCCAGTAGTTCCCGTGTCATGGCGACCAGTTCGTGGACCGCCTCCGGCTCGTCGATGAGCGCCATCAGGAAGTCCTCTTTTTTCCAGATCAGTGCGGCGATGTCGAACGGGCTCTGGATGTCGGGCAGGTGCAGGATCGCGTCGGGGCCGACCCGGTCCCGGATCCGGTCGGTCATGTCGAAAATGTCGCCGAGCGGCCCCTCGTGGATCGAGGGCATGCGCAGCCCGGCCACGCCGGACGCGTCCTCCACGCAGGACAGCGCATACGGCATGTTGTCGCCGGGGTACACGATACGGCAGCCGAACGCCTCGGCGAAGATCTCGGTCCCGGTGTGCAGGTTGACGGCGGGCACACGGTCGTCGTCCAGCCATTGCGCGGTCTCAAGCTGCCGCTCGTACAGCGATACCGCCCAGTCCATCCGGGCGGCCCGCCGGTCGGGATACGGCCAGGGCCGCAGCCCGTAATCGTAATGCACCAATGCGATGCGGTTCGTTGCCGATGTCAGGTCCTGGAAATCGATCCATGTCCTTCGCCGCTGTCCGATGGTTTTCGCCATGTCTGTCAACCGCCTTCCGTCTGGACTGTTTTCATTATAGGAGAACAAGGTCCGAATACAACCGTGGATCCTCCGGCCGAACGTCCGGCTGCGCCGGGCTACTCAAACTGCACATACGCCGCTTCCAGCTCGCGCAGGCGCTCCTGCCCGTCGATTTTCGCCATCGTCTCGTACGGTGTGGATCCCTGGCTGAAGATATGCACGCCGCGGAAGAGGATGCTGCGGCAACCGTCCAGTGTCGTGGCCTGCGGATGTGGGAGGTCGATCGCCATGATCC
>CAZNGQ010000033.1:0-16652 GCA_964572095.1 uncultured Oscillospiraceae bacterium | reverse complement strand
ACCCCCTTGGCGGCCTCCGCGATCATCAGGGCCGTCCCGGAAGGAGCGTCAAGCTTCTGGTTGTGGTGCGCTTCCACGATTTCGATGTCGTAGTCCGGATACAGGACGGCGGACGCCTTTTCCACCAGACTCAACAGCAGGTTGATGCCAAGGGACATGTTTCCGGACTGGAAAATGGCATTCCGCTCCGCGAAAGCCCGCAGTTCGGCGTTTTGCTCCGACGACAACCCGGTGGTGCAGACCACGCTCGGCTTGCCTGTCCGGTCCGCCAGCGCCAGCAGGGAAGGGAACGAACTCGGATGGGTGAAATCGATCAGGACATCGTATTCGGTATCGCAAAAAGCGGTGTCCTGGCAGACCGGGTAGGGCCGGTCGACCGGCAGGTTTATGTCACTGCCGGCAACGACTACGAAATCCGGGCTCTCCGCGGCGAGGCGGTCGATCACCCGGCCCATCCGGCCGTTGCATCCGGCGAGGAACAGACGGATCGGCCCCCCGCTCATGAGGGGATCAGGCCATATCGGCCAAGGGTCTGGCGCAGTGCCTCGAGTCCCGCGTCGGACATTTCGCACAGCGGCATGCGGCAATCGCCGACTTCCATGCCCATCAGATTCATAGCCGCCTTGACGGGGATGGGATTCACGTCGCTGAACAGGGCTTTGATGAGCGGGACGGTCTCGATCTGCAGGCGGGTCGCGGTCCGGGTGTCGCCGGCCAGATACGAGGCGACCATCCGGTGCATGGTTTCAGGTATGATGTTGGCCGCCACCGAGATGACGCCAAGTCCGCCGTATGAAAGAAGGGGAAGGACCATCGCGTCCTCGCCGGAGTACTGCGCCATGTCGTCGCCGCACAGGTACGCGGTCTCCGCCGCCTGCTCGATGCGGCACTCCTTGACGCCGACGATGTTGTCGATCCGGGACAGGCGCTGCAGCGTCGCGGGATCGATGTTCATGCCGGTACGGCCGGGAATGTTGTACAGGATGATCGGCAGATCCACCGAGTCGGCGATCATCGCGAAATGCCGGTACAAGCCGTTCTGGGAGGTCTTGTTGTAGTAGGGCGACACATGCAGGAGCGCGTCGACCTTGCAATCCGCCGCAAGACGGCTGAGACGAAGCGCATGTCCGGTATCGTTGCTTCCGACGCCCGCGATGACCGGAATCCGTCCGGCTACCGCCTCGACGACGCAGCGGATGGAGGATATGTGCTCGTCGTCCGGCATCGTGGACGCCTCGCCGGTGGTCCCTGCGACCACGATGGCGTCCGTGCCGTTGTCGATATGGAACCGGCACAACTCGGCCAGCTTTGCGCAATCGACCGCACTGCCTTTGAACGGGGTGACGATGGCTACTCCGGATCCAATAAAAACCGGCTTTTTCATGTCGGTATCCTCCTGAAGTTCTGGCCGGCGCCTATCGTGGTACGGCGAAGCCGAAAGATGGGACGATAATATCATTGTCTGTACACGACCGTCAATTATTGTATAATGCCCTGTGACCCGACCGACAACCCAGCGACTGATATCGAAAGGCAATATGAAAAAATCGGATTTCCATTATGAGTTACCGGAACGTTTAATCGCGCAGCATCCTACGCCGGAAAGGGGGATGTCGCGGCTTCTCTGCCTGGACGGCCCCTCCGGCGCGGTGCGGCATCGCATGTTCGGCGATCTGCCGTCACTTCTGGTTCCGGGCGACTGCCTGGTCATCAACAACACCCGTGTGATCCCCGCCCGACTCATAGGCCGCCGGATCGACACCGGCACCGAGGTGGAGTTCCTTCTGCTGGAACGGAAAGACGGGGAGACCTGGGAGGCGATCGTCCGGCCCGGTCGACGAGTACGCCCCGGCCACCGGATGGTCTTTCTGCCCGGCGAATTGGAGGCGGATGTCCTCGAGGTCCTGCCGGATGGCGGACGGCTGGTCCGATTCGATTTTAAAGGACGATGGGACGATCTGCTCGACCGAGCCGGCGCGGTTCCGCTGCCGCCCTATATCCATGAAACCCTGGAGGACAAGGAACGGTACCAGACCGTCTACGCCCGGGCGGCCGGCAGCGCCGCCGCGCCCACCGCCGGACTTCACTTCACCAGCGGCATGCTCGATGGAATCCGGCAGGACGGCGTCGCCGTCGCCGAACTCACATTGCATGTCGGCCCCGGAACGTTCCGCCCGGTCAAGGAACACGATATCCGAAACCATGTGATGCACCGCGAATACTATGAGATGACTCCCGAATGCGCGGAGCAGATCAACACCGCCCGCCGGACCGGGCATCGCGTCATTGCCGTCGGCACCACCTCCTGCCGTGTGATCGAAACCATCGCGGCCGAAGACGGCACAGTGCGGGCGGCATCCGGATGGACCGAGATCTTCATCTATCCGGGATATCGGTTCAAAGCAATCGATGCGCTGTTGACAAATTTTCACCTTCCAGAGTCCACTTTGATAATGCTGGTAAGTGCTTTTGCAGGACGTGATAACATCCTGTCGGCATACAAGGAAGCGATCGCAGCGGAGTATCGGTTCTTCAGTTTCGGCGACGCGATGTTCGTCACGAAAGGCCTCCCAACGGCAGGCGGGGAAGGAGCAGCGACATGAGCGGCATGCCACCCGTCCGTTACGAGCCGGTTCATGTGTGCAGGCAATCCGGCGCACGGCTCGGAATCGTCCATACTCCGCACGGTTCCTTTGAAACGCCCGCGTTCATGCCGGTCGGCACACAGGCAACGGTCAAGGGAATGTCCCCCGGCGAGCTCAAGGACATGGGCGCCGGAATCATCCTATCCAATACCTATCATTTATGGATGCGTCCCGGGCAGGACATTGTACGGGATGCCGGCGGACTGCACCGTTTCATGAACTGGGACCGGGCGGTTCTCACGGACAGCGGCGGGTTCCAGGTGTTCAGCCTGTCCGACCGCCGGCACATCACGGAAGAGGGGGTGGCTTTCCGCTCCCACGTGGACGGCTCGCGCCAGCTGCTGACACCGGAGAAGTCCATCCAGATCCAGAACGACCTTGGCGCGGATATCATTATGGCCTTTGACGAGTGCACGCCCTGGCCGGCCGAACGGGATTATGTCCAGCATTCGCTCGAGCGAACGACCCGCTGGCTGGAGCGCTGCATCCGCTCCCATGGCCGACCGGAATCCCAGGCCCTGTTCGGCATCGTGCAGGGCGGGATGTTCGCGGACCTGCGTGCGCAAAGCGTCAGGGAAATCACCGCGTTCGACCTGCCCGGCTACTCGCTCGGCGGCCTCAGCGTGGGAGAACCGGCGGAAATCATGTACGACATGCTCGACCAGACCGTGCCGCTGCTGCCTCAGGACAAGCCCCGGTACCTGATGGGGGTCGGTTCGCCGGACTACCTGGTGGAAGGCGCGATCCGGGGGATCGACATGTTCGACTGCGTGCTGCCGACCCGTATTGGCCGGAACGGGACCGTCTTCACCTCGCGCGGCCGGCTGATCGTCCGCGACGCGGGGTGCGCGCGTGACTTTGGCCCGCTAGACCCCGCGTGCGGGTGTCCGGTCTGCCGGGACTACTCCAGGGCCTACATCCGGCACCTGATCAAGGCCGAAGAGATGTTCGGCCTTCGGCTGGCCTCGTGGCACAATCTCTATTTCCTGATGGATCTGATGAGACAGGTCCGGGAAGCGATCCGGACGGACCGCCTGCTTGATTTCCGGGACGAGCTGCGTGAAATGGGGACTTTTGCCAAAAAAATCAAGTGATCCGCCTGCCGTCGCACCGCCGCTGTTGCGGGATCACTCCGGATAAGGTATCATTTGTCCAGCGATTCCACCCATTATTCTCAGGAGGACTCCATAAATGGATTTTATCAACGTTGCCGCCACCCGTCTTGTGTTGGCTGACGCGGCTGCCGGTGGCACCTCGCAGCTTCTGACCCTGGTTGTGCCGCTTATCCTGATGTTCGGACTGATGTACCTGATCATCATCCGTCCGCAAAAGAAGAAAGAGAAGGATCTCAAGAAGCAGGTCGAGTCCATGGCCGTAGGCGACACCGTCGTCACGATCGGCGGGCTGGTCGGCAAGGTCGTCAACATCAAGGACGACGAGGTCACCATCTCCACCAGCGTCGCGAACACCCTGGTCACGTTCAAGAAGTCCGCGATCAGCACGGTCCGCAAACTCATCAGCGAATAACCACAGGAGGATACCCGATATGTCCCACATCGTCACCGTTTCCGAGGGCTCCATCCGCAAGCCGGTCTCCGGCCATGCCTGCGGCGAGTGCCAGACTTCCTGCCAATCCGCCTGCAAGACCAGCTGCACGGTCGCCAACCAGCCTTGCGAGAGCGCCCGCTGAACGGCGGACCTTCAACGCTGCGAACCAGATCATAACGGATAGCAGGAGACACTTCTGCTATCCGTTTTCTATCCGATCCGCGCCCGGGGCTTCCGGACGCGGCGGCATTTTTCGGAGGTAATCCCTTGATCCATCTTTTCCAGACCAATGGCGACCGGCTCGCGTTCGATCCGCAGACGGGAGCCCTGCACACACTCGACGAAACGGCTTTCGAAGTCCTGCAGGCATACAATCTGCTGGATGGCCGCCGTCCGGACCACGCAACGCTGGACGCCCTTGCGGCCCGGTTCGGCGAGGAAGTCCACGCCTGCGCGGACGAGATCGACCAGTTGATCCGGTCGCGTCTCCTGTTCGTTCCCACGGAGCCGATGCCGGACCTGTCCGTTCTTTACCCGGACAAGCCCCGGATCAAGGCGATGTGCCTGCATGTCGCCCACGATTGCAATCTGCGGTGCGGGTACTGTTTCGCGGGGACCGGGGATTTTGGAACCGGATCCCGCGTACGGATGGATGAAGAGACCGGGAAGAAGGCGATCGATTTCCTCATCCGCGAATCCGGTCCCAGAAAGAACCTCGACATCGATTTTTTTGGCGGGGAACCCCTGCTGAACTGGCCGGTGGTGGTCGCGCTGACGGGATACTGCGAGAAACGGGGCGCCGAGGCCGGCAAGAACATCCGCCTGACCATCACGACCAACGCCACGTTGCTGGATGCGGAAAAAACCGATTTCATCAACGCCCATATGAAAAACTGCGTCCTCAGTATGGACGGATGCCCGGACACCCACGACCGCATGCGGCCGGATGCCGGCGGGAAGGGCTCCTATCAGCTGGTGTCCCGGCGCATTCTGGAGTTCGTCAAGGCCAGGAAGGGACTGGAGCATTACGTCAGGGGCACATTCACCCGCAGGAACCTCGACTTTTCCCGTGATGTGCTGCACATCGCCTCCCTGGGGATCGATCAGATTTCGGTTGAGCCGGTTGTCGCGGCGGACGGGAGCGGGTACGAGCTCCGCAAAGAGGACCTCCCGGCCATCCGTGACGAGTACGACCGGCTGGCCGCCGCCTATGTCGAGAAGCGAAGATCGGGAGACGGGTTTCATTTTTTCCATTTCAACATCGACATCGAGGGCGGCCCTTGTGCCTACAAACGGCTGAAGGGATGCGGTGCGGGATGCGAATACATCGCGGTCACACCCGAGGGCGACATTTATCCCTGCCACCAGTTTGTCGGGTTGACGGATTTTCGCATGGGAAATCTCCACGACGATCCCGTGACGCTGGACGCCGGCATCCGGGAACGCTTTTCCAGACTGCTGGTGCCTTCCAAGCCCGAATGCGCGGGCTGCTGGGCAAGGTCCTACTGCAGCGGGGGCTGTGCGGCCAACGCGTTCCACGCAACCGGCGATATCGGATCGGTCTACACGATCGGGTGCGAACTCCAGAAAAAACGCATCGAATGCGCCTTGTGGATCAAGGCATGTGCCTTGTCAAACAAGGCACGGGGACTCGAAAACCCGGCGGACAAATCCTGAATGGTATAATCAATACAGGTATGCCATGTCGCGCACGGGAGGGCTTATGTCGGTTAGCATCAAGGACGTCCAGAAATCCGAGGAGGTCAAAAACCTCCTGGACGCATCGACCCTGCAGATGAAGGCGCTCGGATTCACCGAGCATTCCTACCGGCATTGCCGGCTCGTTTCGAACGCGTGCGGCGAGATCCTCGGAAAACTCGGGGAGGACGAGCGCACGGTCGAGTTGGCCCGCATCGCAGGGTACCTGCACGATATCGGGAACGCGGTCAACCGCGTGCACCACTCCCAGTACGGGTCCATCCTGGCCTACAACCTCCTGATGCGCATGGGGATGCCGGTCGCGGAGGCCTGCTCCGTCATGATGGCCATCGCGAACCACGACGAGACCGACGGCGTCGCGACCGACCGGATCTCCGCGGCGCTCATCCTCGCGGACAAGGCCGATGTGCACCGATCGCGCGTAACCAACCGCAACCGGGACTCGTTCGATATCCACGACCGCGTCAACTATGCGGCCAAACGCTCTGTCCTGACCATTGATCCGGCTGCGAAGACAGCGACGCTGGATATCGACATCGACACGGCCATGAGTCCGGTCATGGATTACTTCGAGATCTTTCTCGTCCGCATGAAGATGTGCCGCAATGCGGCGACCTTCCTCGGACTCGGGTTCCGTCTGGTGATCAACGGAACCCGTCTGCTCTGACGGAGGACCGATTGGCGGCGACAGGCGGCGGGATCCCGCAAAACATCATCGAAGAGATCAAGAGCCGGAACGACATCGTCACGGTCGTGGAACAGTATGTGCGCCTGTCAAAGAAGAACACGGCGAACCTGTTCGGACTGTGTCCGTTTCATTCCGAAAACACCCCCTCCTTCAGCGTGTCGCAGGAAAAGCAGATCTATTACTGTTTTGGCTGCCATAAAGGCGGGGATGTCATCAATTTCATCAAGGAGATTGAAAAAGTCGGCTACGTCGACGCCATCCGCGTCCTGGCCGAACGCTCCGGAATCCAGATACCGGAATCGGACGACGAGGACTACCGACGGCGCGCCGAGCTTTCCGCCCTGCTTTATAAAGTCAACTCCGCGGCTGCGGCGCATTTTTTCCTCACCTTGACGGAGTCCCCCAGGGGCAAGGCCGCCCGCGACTATTTTGAACGCAGGGGAATCGTGTCGGGCACCATCCGGAAATTCGGCCTCGGTTATGCGTCGGACGACTGGACCGATCTGTGGCGGCACCTGCGCGCCAAGGGATTCACAGCGGAACTCCTGGAAAAGTCCGGTTTGTTCAAGCAGGGGAAGGAAGAGCCGTACGACCTGTTCCGAAACCGGATCATGTTCCCGATATTCGACTCCATGGGGCGAGTGGTCGCGTTCGGCGGCCGCGTCATGGACGACAGTCTGCCCAAGTACATCAACTCGCCGGAAAACGCGGTGTATACCAAAGGTCGGCACTTGTACGGACTCAATTTCGCCAAGAAAACAAAAGAAACCGCGCTGATCATCGTCGAGGGATACATGGATGCCATCGCAATGCACCAGGCCGGTGTGGACAACGCCGTCGCCGCGCTGGGCACCGCCTTGACGGCCAGCCAGGCCCAACTGGCGCGCAGGTACACGGAAAATGTGATCGTCGGGTTCGACGCGGATGCCTCCGGCCAGGAAGCGACGCTCCGCAGCCTGGACATCCTTGTCTCCAAAGGCTGCCACGTCACGGTCCTGCAGATCCCCGACGGCAAGGACCCGGACGACTATATCCGCAGAAACGGCGCGGATCGATTCAAGGACCTGGTCCGCCGGGCACTACCCCTGATGGACTACAAGCTGCTCTCCGCGGAGCGCAAGTCGATGCGCGACGACACGCTCGACATCCTGACCTACCAGGATCTCGCCTGCCGCCAGCTGGCTTCGGAACCCAACCAGATCATCCGCGAGCTGTACGCGGCCAAAGTCGCGGAAAAGCTCGGGGTTCCATCCGACGCCGTCACCCGCGAGGTCGAGCGGCGCAGGAAAGGGTCGGAGTCCGCCACCGCGCAGGACACGCTCAAGGACCGCCTGGCACAGCGCCGCGAGCAGGCGGTGGTCAAGGCGGATCTGCCGTTCCCCGAAGAACAGCTGTACCTCCTTTGCCTGCTGGCTTCCCGGGCGGGCATCGCGGACCGGATGAAGATCGCTCCGGAGCAGGAGGATTTTCCAGAGGGCGTCCTGCGCGACATGGCTGCAGGGATCCTTTCCCATGATCCGGAATACACCGGCGGCCTGTCCGGCCTGGTCGGCATGGCCGGAGACGCGGTATGGGGAGAAAAACGGATCACCGATGAGATCGCGCGCATGTCGTTCGACATCGGGGATTCGAATGACGCGGCGTCGCTGGCCAACGCCGCCAGCGGCTATCTCCTGAAAATCCGGAAAGACCGGCTGCTCGCCAGAAAAACGGAGATTGTATCGAGAATCGGCCAGCAAACGGATGAAGGCATGCTGGCGCGGCTGAAAGATGAATTACGTGACATCGACGTGCAGCTTCGTCAGTTCCGCGGATGACACGGCAATCGGACGACGACCGTCCTGCCGGAACCCGTGGACGAAGGATTCCAACCCTGTCCTCTCGTCTGTCCTGCATTGTCGACCTGGTACCGGCATCGGCATGTGTCTACGACATCGGATGCGACCACGCGCTGGCGTCGATCGTTTTGGCCTTGCGCGGCAGGTGTGAGCGCGCCTTTGCCGTGGACCGGAGAGCCGGCCCGCTGGCGACGGCGGCGGACCGAATCCGCCGGCATGGGGTCGGCAACCGGGTCATGCCGATGCTGGCGGACGGACTGGACGGCATGAACCCGGACCCGGAAGACACCGTCATCATTGCCGGCATGGGAGGCAACGAAATCGCCCGCATTCTGGAGCGTCGACCGACTCCGGCACGCGGAACCGCTTTTGTGCTGCAGCCGATGAAATCGACAGCGGAACTGCGCCGCTGGCTTTCCTCGGCAGGTTTCGCCATCGAGTCCGAGCGGCTGTGCCAGGACGGGCGGCACATCTATGCCGTCCTGCTGGCGCGGTTGACGGATGGGCCGGGCCCGGTGACACTCACTCCGGAGGAGGCCTGGGCAGGGCCATGCATCCTGCGCGACCGTCCTCCGCTGTTCGAGGAGTACCTCGCCGGACTTCTGGTCCGCCTGCGGAAAGCCGCCCGGACGGATCCGACGCTTGCAGACGTGGCCAGGAACCTGGCCGAATATGTGAAGAAGCGAGGGATGGCGCCATGATGATCCGTAAGGTAATGGGCCAAATGGAGTTTCTGTATCCATCCGTGCTGGCCGAGTCCTGGGATCGCTGCGGCCTTCAGGTCGGAAACCCCGATGCGGACACCGACGGGGTGCTGCTGTGTCTGGACGTCGATCCGCCCGCCGTCGAGGCTGCCTGGATCAAACGATGCGGGCTGATCCTGTCGCATCACCCGTTGCTGTTCGATCCGGTGACACGGATCGACGAGTCGACACCGTCCGGGCGGCTGCTCTCGCGGATCATCCGCGGGAACCTGACTGTCTTCAGTGCCCATACCAACCTCGACCAGGCAAGGGAAGGGGTGTCCGATCAGCTGGCTAGGGCCATGGACCTGATTCCGGGCGAACCGATCGTGCCGTTTACGCCGCGACCTGCCGGAGTCGACGGTCTGGAGGGTTCGGGATTGGGACGGATTTGCGTGCCTTCCACCCCGATCCGCCTGTCCGAGCTGGAGTGCCGGGCGGTCGACCGGCTGGGCTCCCCGGGTGTTTTCCGCAATTACGAGGCCGATGCCGATGCTTCCCGGATCGCGGTGATGGGCGGGTCCTTTCCGGATGAAAACCTGCAGGACCTCGTCCGCCTGGGCATCGACACCCTGGTCACCGGCGAGATCGGGTATCACGACATGATGTCGCTGGCCTCCTATGGCATCCAGGTTCTGGCGGTCGGCCATGACTGCAGCGAGCGGGTCGTCCTGCAACCCGTGGCGGACCGGCTGGCATCCTTTTTCCCCGAAATCCGGTGGTTCGTCCATCCAGGGCGGGACTATCATTTGCCCCGCTGACCCGGATGCCGTATAATGTGGCTGTTTTCCGAGCAAGCCAGACAACCGCGGGCGCCTGGCCGAAAGGCGGCGCGTGAGGAAAGTCCGGGCTCCACAGGGCAAGGGTGCCGGGTAATTCCCGGTGAAGGCGACTTCAAGGAAAGTGCAACAGAAAGAGACCGCCGGCCTTCGGGCCGGTAAGGATGGAAAGGCGAGGTAAGAGCTCACCAGCGGTTTGGCGACATTCCGGCTATGTAAACCCCACCTGGAGCAACATCGCGGAGGGACACGTTTGCGGCCCGCAAGTCCCGGGGAGATGGCTCAAGCCTGTCTGGAAAGGCAGGCGTAGATAGATGGTTGTCAAATACAGAACCCGGCTTACAGACTTGCTCGGAAAACATCTTGCCAATCCGCGCCGTTTCCGCCAATCCCGGAGACGGTGTTCCATTTAGAAAGGGGCGTCAGCATGACGGCACAGGCTTATCTCGACCGCGGGGTATCCCCGACCAAGGACGATGTGAAAAAAGCGGTCGTTAACCAGTCGCGAGGGCTGTATCCCGGCGCCTTCTGCAAAATCCTGCCGGATATCGCGGGGGATCCCGACTGGTGCACGGCCGTCCATGCCGACGGCGCCGGAACCAAGTCCTCCGTGGCTTACCTGATGTACCGGGAGACCGGCGATCCGTCCTGGTTCGCGGGCATCGCGCAGGATTCGCTGGCAATGAACACCGACGACTTGGCCTGCGTCGGCGCACTGGACGGATTCCTGCTGTCCAACACCATCGGGCGCAACGCCCATCGCGTGGACGGCGCCTGTGTGGCGGCGATCATCCGGGGCTACGACGAGGCGATCGCACGCATGGCGGACCTTGGAGTGAACATCACGATGACCGGCGGTGAGACCGCGGACGTCGGCGACCTGGTCCGTACGGCGATCGTCGACAGCACCATCGTTGTCCGGTTTCCACGCAGCCAGGTGGTCGACGCGTCCGCAATCCACCCCGGCCAGGTCATCGTCGGACTGGCCTCGTTCGGCAAGTCGTGTTATGAAGACCGGATCAACAGCGGCATCGGATCCAACGGACTGACCGCGGCCCGGCATCTGCTGCTGGCGCCGGTCTACCGTGTGAAATACCCGGAAACCTACTCCGAGACGCTGCCGGACGGGAAAGCCTATGTCGGCGCCTATCGGCTGGCCAGCCCGCTCCCGGGCCAGGATGTGGCGCACGGCGCGGGCCTGACCGCGGGCGAGGCGCTGCTGTCGCCGACCCGGACGTACCTGCCGGTCCTCCGCGACATCCTGTCGGCCTGCCGTCCATCCGTTACCGGCATTATCCACTGCACCGGCGGCGGACTCGTCAAGTGCCGCGACTTCGGCACCGGTCTGCGCTACGTCAAGGACAACTTGTTCGAGACTCCGGCGCTGTTCCAGGCGATCCGTTCCTCCGGCGAAGTGGATCCCAGGGAGATGTACCAGATCTTCAACATGGGGCACCGGATGGAGATCTATTGCGATCCGGACGCGGCCGGCGAGATCATTCGCATCTCCGAAAGCTACGGGATCCCTGCTCGCACGGTCGGGCATGTGGAGGCTGAAGCGGGCGAGAACCGGGTCCTGATCCGAGACAACGGCGAGGAGTATCTTTTCTGACATGAGCGACGACGGCATCATCGATTTCAAGCCCACGGGCGTCTGCAGCAGGAACATCCGTTTCCGCATCCTGCCCGACGGGACCATGAGCGGCCTGCAGTTTGACGACGGTTGCGACGGCAATGCCATCGGGCTGTCGGTCCTGATGGAAGGCATGGATGCCAGGGAGGCGGCCCGACGGCTGCAGGGCATCCGCTGCGGGCGCAAAAAGACCTCCTGTCCGGACCAATTGGCCATCGCCATCCGGGCGGCGCTGGCGGAGCGTGGCGAAGAGGAAAAGGACCGTATTCCAGGCGATGGCGTGTAGCTTGTGTTTTCATTCCACGCATGGTAGTATCTATTGCAGTCTGCCATAGACAAGGTTATCGGATCGTCCGACCGACTACGTTGCTAATGGCGAATTTTATGGAGGTAATATGGACAAGACCAAGAAAACCGAGCTCATCACATCGTACGGCCTGAAAGAAGGGGATACCGGCTCGCCCGAGGTGCAGATCGCAATCCTCACCGAGCGGATCAACCATCTCACCGAACACCTGAAGGTTCACAAGAACGACCATCATTCCCGCCGGGGCCTGCTTTCCATGGTCGGCCGCCGCAGGGGTCTGCTGGATTATCTCACCCGTATCGACATCAACCGGTACCGTACGATCATCGAGAAGCTGAACATCAGAAAGTAATGCGACTGGAAGAGGGTGGGCGGTTTTGCTGCCCACCCTTTTTCATATATAATCGATTCGGGACTGTCATGCACACGCATGACACGAATCACAGGCAGGACAGTAGAACGTAGGTTGCGCGGCCGGCATCCATTCGGCCTTGGACCCTACAGGCTACCGTCCGGAGAGCATGGTTCGCCAGGTCCACATCAATGAGCGGATTTCCGCCAATGGAGGTACCACTACACATGTACAAAACCTTTCAAACACAATTCGCCGGCAGGGAACTGACCGTCGAGACCGGAAAACTGGCCCAGTTCGCCAACGGTTCCTGTCTGGTCCGCTACGGGGATACGGTTGTCTTGTCCACCGTCACCGCTTCGACCACTCCACGGGAGGGCATCGACTTTTTCCCGCTCAGCGTCGATTACGAGGAGAAAATGTACTCGGTCGGCAAGATCCCCGGCGGTTTCATCCGTCGTGAAGGGCGGCCTTCCGAAAAGGCGGTCCTGACATCCCGCGTCATCGACCGTCCGATCCGTCCGCTGTTTCCCAAGGACCTGCGCAACGATGTCGTCGTGAACAATCTGGTCCTGTCAGTCGATCAGGACCACTCGCCCGAAATCGTCGCGATGATCGGCACATCCATCGCGATCTCCATCTCGGACATTCCGTGGAACGGTCCGATCGGCGGCGTGCTGATCGGGCTGGTGGACGGGAAGGTCGTGTTCAACCCCACCGAGGCGGAGCGCACGGTCAGCGACATGGCCGTCACCCTCGCCGGCACCCGGAACAAGATCGCCATGATCGAAGCCGGCGCGAACGAAGTGCCCGACCAGGTCATGCTGGACGCGCTCATCCAGGGTCACGGACTCATTCAGGAAATGGTCGCTTTCATCGACAGCATCCAGGCGGACATCGGCAAGCCCAAGTTCGCGTATGTGTCGAAAGAAGTTCCTGCCGACATGTTCGACACCGTCAAGAAGTTCGGCTGGGAAAAAATGCGCGCCGCCGTCCTGTCGGACGACAAGAGCGTGCGTGACGGCGCGGTCGCGGTGCTGACGGATGAGGTCAAGGCATACGTCGCCGGTGTCAACGAATCCTGGCTGCCGCTGGTCGGCGAGGCCGTATACAAGCTGGAGAAGAAAGTCGTCCGCGACTATCTGTTCCGTGAACACCGCCGTGTCGACGGCAGACCGATCGAAGCCATCCGGCCTTTGTCGGCCGATATCGGCGTCCTGCCCCGTGTACACGGTTCCGGACTGTTCCAGCGCGGTCAGACTCAGGTTCTCACCTCCTGCACGCTGGCGCCCATGTCGAGTGCCCAAAAACTGGATGGGATCGATCCCGAGAACGAGAAACGCTACATTCATCATTACAATTTCCCGCCCTACAGCGTCGGAGAGGCCAAGTCGGCTCGCTCTCCCGGACGGCGTGAAATCGGTCACGGAGCGCTGGCCGAGCGTTCGCTGATTCCCGTGCTCCCTTCCGAAGACGAATTCCCCTATGCCATCCGCCTGGTTTCCGAAGTTCTCATGTCCAACGGATCGACATCCCAGGGCTCGGTCTGCGCAAGCACCCTTGCCCTTATGGATGCCGGCGTCCCGATCAAGCGCCCGGTCGCGGGCATCTCGTCCGGATTGATCGTCAATGAAGAAAACGACGAGGACTTTCTCGTTTTCATGGACATCCAGGGCATCGAGGACTTCTTTGGCGACATGGACTTCAAGGTCGCCGGCACCACGGAAGGCATCACCTCCATCCAGATGGACCTCAAGGTCGACGGACTGTCCTACGAAATCGTTCGCCAGGCATTTGAAATGACCCACAAGGGTCGCCTGCAGATCATCAACGAAGTGATCCTGCCCTGCATCGCCGCGCCGCATGTGGAACTTTCCCGCTACGCTCCCAAGATCCTCCAGACCAAGGTGCCCGTCGACAAGATCCGTGAAGTCATCGGGTCCGGCGGCAAGGTCATCAACCGCATCATCGCAGAAACCGGCTGCCAGATCGACATCGAGGAGGACGGCCGCGTCTATGTCGCCGCCACCGACATCGAAATGGGCCGCAAGGCGATCCAGATCATCGAAGGAATCGTCAACGATCCGGAACCCGGCCAGATTTTCAACGGCCGCGTCACCCGCCTGATGACCTTCGGCGCCTTTGTCGAGTTCGCTCCCGGCAAGGAAGGGCTTGTCCACATCTCCAAGATGGCGTGGAACCGTGTCGAGAAGGTTGAGGATGTCGTCAGTGAAGGCGATCCCGTCAAGGTCATGGTGTCGGAGGTCGACAGCCAGGGCCGGATCAACCTGTCCATGCGTGATTGCATGCCCAAACCGGAAGGATTCTCCGAAAGCGAGAACCGCGACCGGCCAAGCCGTCCGGCACCGCAAGGCGGCGGCTTCCGTGGTGGCGACGACCGTCGGCCGAGAGGCGACGAGCGCCGTCAGCGTCCCAACGACCGTCGTCCCGGCAGCGGTTTCGAGCCGCGGCACGATGACACCCGCCCGAGTGGCGACAAGTCCGCGGACGGTGGTCCCAGAAGGCACACCCGCGATATCTGATCCTGCGTAACACAAACGTAACAAAAGGACGCCTTGCGACCGGTTGACCGGGCAGGCGTCCTTTTCTATGTTGGCCTATCTCTACTAGAATACATCTGCCTTTTTTAGAGGACCGAATCACATGGTACCCTTTACAACAACAATAAACAGGTCCGTAAAAGTGAAATGTTGTGCATATGTTTGCCAATTGTAAACAATTTACGAACTAAGAAAATCACTAAACATTTCTATTGCGTTACAAAACCACCTGCTCTATACTGCAAATAGACGTGGAAGACCATTGAATTGGGGTACCACGTATTTTGAACTTTTATAACTTCATATGACAAGATCTTGGCAAAAGTTCGGAAACGGACTGACGCAAAGCTAAAGGGTCTACTTCCCGGACCTGGTTTCGGGAAAAGGCAGCCAGTTGCCGGAACTGTACAACAGTTCCGCAGCAGGCTGTTTTTGTTTTTAGCAGGGTACTTTCAGGAGGGAAACCACCAACCACCATCAGGCAGAACCGCCCAAGCAGTCATGTGAATTGACAGACCCAAACGAGAGGGGTGCACACCATGAAACGTAAACTTTTCATTTTACTTGTCGTAGCATCGATGATGCTGCAGATGATCGGGTTTTCGCCGGTCAGCGCTGTAGCTCCAGTAACAACTGAAACAACTAACCAATACCAAGTCCATGCTGATTTTGAGGATGGATACGGCACAGTAATCAGTGCATTTACGTTTATGGATATTCCTGTTGGTGATGCACCAGCTGGATTGCCTGATATTGTCGATTTGCATGCGCCAGGCATGATTCCGGCAAACATTACCATGCAATCCATTCAAGACATCATTGGCGTTTATACGCATGGTGTTAAGTTGGCACCAGATTGGGGCGGTGGCTGGCGAGCTGAATTCGGCGATGGCAAATTGACGTTAACGGATGTTACTGTCGGTTTACTGGTTGTATATCAAGCACCTGACGGTACCATCTATGGTCGAGTCGCCGGGTTGGTTCCAAGCAAGCAAATGGAAGGTCTTTTCTTAGGAACAGAAGGCGGCGGCACTTTGAACATGTGGGCGACCACCGGATCCTCACCTATCGTAGGATCGGCTGACCTCATGATTACCAAGACAGTATATGGGTCAGATGTGATTGATCTGTTTGATTTCATCGTGACGATCGGTGGTGTACCATACGAAGGTCCTGCAGAAGTTATCGACACCAATGGTTCCACACTGGTGAATATACCATTTGCGGGTATGGCAGCAGGAGGGTTCCATTTAGGCGATGGGCAAACATTGAAAATTACTGAAGTACCAGAAGGAACTCCCTACTCCGTTACTGAAACATCGCGATCTGGGTATTCAACGACCGTTAATGGTGTTGCAGGGTTGATTGGTTCCGGAACGATGGACGATGACGGTGAAAACGTTGTATTTGTCAACACGTACTCGGCGGAAGGCGAGAAAGCCATCACCGGACAGAAAGTCCTGGAAGACCGAGCATCCGCATTGGAAGCGGACGAGTTCATGTTCAGTCTGTGGAATTCCGATGCGAGCTGGGCCAAGGGCACACAGATCGGCACCTCGGTTGGCAACGCGGCGGTAACGGGAGCGTTCAGCTTCCCGGCGATCCAGTACACGGCAGCCGGCACGTATTACTACCTGGTGACCGAGGACGACGGATCGGTTGGCGGCGTGGACTATGACACGACTGCGGTCCGAGTGACGATGACGGTTGTGGACAACAACGATGGTACGCTGACGGCGACGTACGTGACGAATCCGGCGGGCGGCGTGAAGTTCACGAACACGTACTCGGCGGAAGGCGAGAAAGCCATCACCGGACAGAAAGTCCTGGAAGACCGAG
>CAZNGQ010000032.1:0-16683 GCA_964572095.1 uncultured Oscillospiraceae bacterium | reverse complement strand
GGAGGAGGCATCCGCGTAAACGCGGCCGGACTCAGCGGATGTTTGTGAAAAGCCTGGACGAGCCTGGTTTCAACATCGGAACGGCATACTCTCTCATGCGGCACCTCCGGTGGAATTGTCTATTGCATCCATGATATACAAATCGATTGCCAGCGGCAAGAACGGTACGGTTCTATCCGGATCAAGCACGTGGGCGCCGGCCGATTACTCCGTCTCGAACTTCCACAGACTCATTCTGAAGTCGACGCAGCCGTTCGGCTTGAAGAAGACCCCTTCTTTCCGGAGACGGCTCCGCTGGTTGTCCGGGCCGCCAAAGGTGCCATTCACCAGCATTTCACCTTTGGCGTTGACGACACGGTGGCACGGCAGGTCCAGCGATGTCGGGGCATGGTACATGGCATGTCCGACGCGCCGGGCCGCCTGCGGATTGCCAAGCAGCGCCGCGATCTGGACATAGGTGGCCACTTTCCCTTTGGGAATACGCGCCACGATCTCATAGACACGGGCATGGTAATCGTCCATATTGTTCATTCCCGCTTCCGATGGGTTTCCGTTTCCATTATAAACGGTTCCGCTGAACGAGATGGGGCTCGGGTACTGCGGGGCATGGCGATCGAAAATTTCATTCAGGACATAAATCAATTAACAAAAACGCCTCCTTTTGTATTACGATAGTTTATAAGATCAACAATTTTTGCGACCTGAAAAAGGAGGCTACCAGATGGGTGAAGCGTACACAAAGGCATGGTTGAATTACGGACCGGTCGGCAGATCGGAAAACACGGAATACTATCGGACGATTCTGTGCGACACGAAAGACAACCCGATCCTCATCAATGCGGTACAGGAACTGAAGACCGGGGCCAGGGGGATGTACGGATTCTTCCCGATGCCCGCAACCGCGGCGCCGGCACAGGGCGGTTATATCGAACTGGCCGTCGACCCGAGCCTGAAAACGGTGAAGGAAGGCTACACGATCGTTTCGGACAACAAAAAGGTCACAGTAACCGGCAAGGAGGCGGTCGGCGCCTTGTACGGCGCTTTCCACGTACTTCGGTTGACGGCGACCAAAAAGAGCCTGGCCGGCCTCGACATGACAGTGAACCCCTCCGCCCGATGGAGAATTCTGAACCATTGGGACATGTTCATGCCCATGCGCGCGGACAATGCCGACGGGTTCATGGGACGATCGCTGTTTTTCCAGGACGGCGCGATCGTGTGCAACGAGCGGACGCGTGATTACCTGCGCATGCTCGCCTCGGTCGGGATCAACGGGTTGGCGATGCACAACGTCAATGTCTACAACGACGCGCTCGACATGATCACGCCACGGTTCTACAAAGAGATGACCGCCCTCTCCACCTTGTTCGCAAGCTATGGCGTCGGCATGGTCATCAGCCTCAACTTCGCGTCACCCGTGCTGATCGGGGGTCTCGATTCCGCGGATCCCCGGGACGAGCGCGTCGCGGCGTGGTGGAACGATACCATGGCCAAGCTGTATGCCAATGTCCCCAACATCGTGGGTTTCGTCGTCAAGGCGGACTCCGAAGGCGTCCAGGGGCCGTTCGACTACGGCCGTACCCAGGCGGACGGCGCGAACCTGATCGCCCGCGCGGTCAAGCCGTTCGGGGGCGTCGTATTCTGGCGGTGCTTTGTCTACAACTGCCAGCAGGACTGGCGCGACAAGGTGACCGACCGCGCACGGTCCGGCTATGACAACTTCCATCCGCTGGACGGAAAGTTCGACGACAACGTCATCCTGCAGATCAAGAACGGGCCCCAGGACTTCCAGGTCCGCGAACCGGTGCACCCGCTGTTCGGCGCCATGCTGAAGACCCACGAGATCATGGAGTTCCAGATCGTGCAGGAGTACACCGGCGGCCGGACCCACGTCTGCTTCCTGATCCCCGAATTCAAGGAAGTGCTCGGGTTCAACACGTATGTCAACGGCAAGGACAACACCGTCGCGGACATTGTGTGCGGCAAGGCGTTCGGCGACTACGAGTACAGCGGCATCTGCGCCGTGGCCAACGCGACCGCGTGCGAGAACTGGTGCGGGCACGATCTGGCCACCGCCAATCTGTACGGGTACGGCCGGCTCTGCTTCGACACGGACGCGACCAGCGAGGAGATCGCCAGCGACTTCATCATGCAGACCTTCTCGGACCAGCCGACCGTCTTGAAAAACCTGCTCCATATCCTGCTGACCTCCTGGCACACATACGAGAAGTACAATGCGCCGCTGGGGCTCGGCTGGCTGTGCAACAACGTGATGCACTACGGCCCGGGGCCAGACATCTACGAGTACGACCGCTGGGGCACCTACCATCGTGCCAACTGGAAGGCGATCGGCGTCGACCGGACCACTCGCGGCACAGGATATGTGGCGGAGTACAATGAGCCGAATCGCTCGATGTACGACAACCTCGAGACCTGCCCTGAGGAACTGAAGCTGTTCTTCTACCGGCTGCAATACGATTACGTGCTCAAATCCGGTAAAAACGTGCTGCAGCACATCTACGACACCCACTTCGAGGGCGTCGAGGATGTCGAGGTCTTTGTCAGGGAGTGGGACGAACTCCAGGGCCATATCCCCGACGACGCGTTCAAGCGCGTACAGCAGAAGATGCAGGCCCAGCTGGCCCATTCCAAGGAATGGCGCGACGTCATCAATACGTATTTCTATCGCAGGACCGGGATCCCGGACGCGAAGGGAAGACTGATCCACGAGTAGGGCTCGTCTGTCCCGAAACACTTTATAGAAGAGGATCCCCGATGCGCTTCGGCCGCATCGGGGATCCTCTTGTTATGAGCGTGTTGCTTCCGGTCTCGTATGCCCTACTCGATGACCTCGATTTCGCCCAGCTCCCGGAACGCCTTCTCGCGGATGGCGTCTTTTTCCTCGCGGGTGCCGTCCAGCATCGGGTGGAAGGCCCTGGACCAGATACGGGACAGGGTGATGTTGGGCATCAGGGTCACGCGTGCGACCATGGAGTCGACGAGATCCGAGGGCACGTACTTTTTCAGGACCTCGATCGCCCGGGGATCCTGGATCATCTGGGACATCGATCCGAACGGGGTGTAGGCGTACGGATTGTGGGAGATCAGCCGGAACCGGCCAACAGGCCCGATGTTGCGTGACGAGTCGCCGATCCGGACCTGGTAGAAGCCAGGCTCCGCGACCCATTCCTTGAGCCTGGGGTCGTAGCTCGCCAGGTCCTTGCATTGGAGCGTCAGGGACACATCGACGGACTCTCCTGCCTTGACGAATACCTTGCGGAACGCCTTGAGCTCCTGGAGCGGTTTGCGCAAGGTGGACTTCTCGTCATGCAGATACAGCTGCACGACTTCCTTGCCGTCCATCGTGCCGGTGTTGGTGACCTTCACCCGGACGGTCATCGTATCGCTTTCTTTCACCCTCCACTCATCCATGGACAAACGGAGGTCGGACAGCTCGAACGTCGTGTAGGAAAGACCGTGCCCGAACGGGTACAGCGGCTCGACGTCCTTGGTGTCGTAGTACCGGTATCCGACGAAGATCCCCTCGCTGTACCAGGATTCACTGGCCTCGCCGGGAAAGCTGAGGTAGGTCGGAGTGTCTTCGTAGCGTTTCGGGAAGGTCAGGGGCAACTTGCCGGACGGATTGACACGGCCCAGCAGGATGTCGGCCGTTGCCTCGCCGCCGCCCATACCCGGGATGAAGATGCACAGGATTGCGTCGAGATCGTCCACGAATTCCCGGAGGTCGACCGGATTGGCCAGGTTGAGGATCGCCGCCACGCGCTTTCCCTTGGTCTTGGCGGCGTCGATCGCTTCGCGCAGTTCAACCCGGTCCGCTTCCGGCAGGAACATGTCCGGCTGGTCGCGCCCTTCCTGGCCGTTGATGCCGACGGTCACGACCACCGCGTCCGCGTCGTCCTCGACTGTGCCGAACGTGACACGGCTCTCTCCAAGCAACCGGACAAGTTCGGGATACACATGGGTGACCTGATCCGAGACCACTTCGGCACTGCCCTGGCCACAGAATATGAGATCCTTGGACTTGGTCCCGAACACGGCGACCCGGGCGTCCTTGCGGAGCGGCAGCAGGCCGTTGTTTTTGAGAAGGACCGCGCCCTCCGCGACATCCCGGTAGGCGACGTCGTGCGAGAAGGCGTGATCGAGGTGCAGATGCCGGCGGCCTTTCTTGGCCGGCGACGCCAATACCATGTTGAGGCAGCGGCGGACGGCCTCATCGAGCGTCTCCATGGCGATCGCGCCGGATCGGACCGCTTCATAAAGCGCGTCGATCCGCATCGGGTGGGGCTGCTCGAAGTCATTGCCCGCGTTGAGGGCGTCGACCTGGTCGTAGACCGCCCCCCAGTCGGAGGTCACGCAGCCGTCGAATCCCCATTCCTTTTTCAGCACATCGGTCAAGAGCCAGGGGTTCTGGGCGCACGGCAACCCGTTGATCGAGTTGTACGCGCTCATGACCGTCATGCCCCCGCCTTCCTGGACACAGGCCTTGAATCCCGGGAAGTAGATCTCATACAGCGCGCGGAGCGGAATGATCTCGTTGACTCCGCTGCGCTCCGTCTCCTGGTTGTTGGCGGCGTAGTGCTTGATGTTGGCGACCAGACCTTCTTCCTGCACCCCCTTGACCAGTTCCGGCGCCAATGTGGCCACGAGGCAAGGGTCCTCGGAATAGCCTTCGAACAGGCGGCCGTTGCGGGGGTCGCGATGGATGTTGACATTGGGGGACCCCAGGATCACGTCCATCTGGAACGCATCCGCTTCACGGGCCAGCGCCTTGCCGGTCAATCGTACGGTTTCGGGATCCCACGTGGCGCCAAGGAGCATGCCGGGAGGGAAGCAGCCCGGGAACTGCCCGTCGGGCAGCCAGTTTTCATGGATCTCCTGGAGGAAGGCGTCGATGATGTCTTTCATGTCCTCCGGGACCGTCTCCGGATGCATCAGCATGCCATGGAATCCGCGGATGGCGTTCGGAGCGGGGCGCCCGACTTTCAACTTGCCCGCGTTGTCATGCAGGTGGTGGTTGAAATTGGGTCCGGTGCCTCCGTCCATCGCGCAGATCGAGGGGATGCCCAACCGTTCGATCGCATTGGTTTTCGTGTGGTTCGACGCAGTGACAAGCAGTAGTTTCTCGTCCAGGGTCATTTCGGCGATGACGGCAGGGATGTCGGTCTTGGTGTTGAGGAACGCAGTCATAAATCCTTCTCCATTCTGGTTTGACACAAAACCGAAGAGCTATTTGATCAAACTGTACTTTTTCAACCATAAATCAGCGATAGATGGATGTCAATGGACAAGATTATCGACGAATTCTGTAAAGCGGTGCCGCTCGATGCCGGCGCTATTCTCCGTATGGCTTGTCGAAACGGTGTCCGAATGCGCGGTTCGCCTTGAGCTGCCGATTGAAGTATCGGTTGAATATACCGAGGTTCACCAAAGGGCGAAGAATCAACAGCGTGCCCTTGCCGAAATGTTCGTGCCGGTTGAGCTGTGAGAGCAAGGCTGGATCGAACAAGCGGGTCCGCGCAAACCCGCGTCCCAACGCGCGGATGGTTTCGCGACGGTCCTCCGTCATGCCGGTCCCGCCCAATACCGCGGTTCCCGCATACCGGGCGCCAAGCGAATCCGTGAGTCGGACCAGGTACTGCTCGACCGCACGGGAATGGGCGGCCTCCGGAAATCCCGAATGGACGATGAATCCGAGGCTCACGGATGACAGGGAGTGAACCGACGGCTCCAGCTGCTCAAGGAACGCCATGACGATGCCGGGCATCGCGTCCGTATACAACGGGAAGACCAGGACCGCGCCGTCTGCAGAAGCGATCGCCGCAGCCGCATCCGCATGGCTGGACGGCTGGTCCAGGTGGAAAGCCTCCGCCTGCCCATCGGCGGCTGACTCCAGTCCCTCGAGAAAGAGGCGCAGGATGTTTTCGGAATTTCCCTTTTTTCCCCTCGGGGAGCCGTTATAAACGAGATACCGCATAAGCCGCCTCCTCCGGGGTCCCCGCGACCTGAATCGACAGGGACAGTTCCGTTTGCAAGTTGAGCGCCATCCGCCGGAACATCCGCGCAGCGACCTCCAGCTGATCATCTTCCTTGTCGGGCACGATCAGCACCAAGGCCAGGCGGGGGTAATGATGATACCGGGGCTTGTGATGGAACTCGTCTCCGCAGATGGAAAAGTCCGGCAGCACGATCGGAATCAGGCGGTCGCAGGTCTTTTTGGTGAGGCTGGATACGAAACCCATGGAGAGCGGGGAGAGGAATACCGTCAGGTCGGAGGCGAGGACGCTCCGTAGAACGTCCGGCATCTCGTCTCGATGGGCGCAGATCCCCGGCGTACGGGTCCAGCAGGTCCAGCAGCCGGTGCAGAAATGGATGTCCCTGTCGCGCAGCCGGATGATATCGGGCCGGAGGGTGTCGGGCCGCTTGAGGAGTTCCTGTTCGAAAGTCTCCTCAAACGCTGCATTCCGGTCGTCGGATATCCCATCGAGGATCGTCACACGTTTCATCTCAATCGCCTTTCTGCGGGGGTGGCGCCGGAAGCAGCCTCTCCTTGCCGGTCCGGTAAGCGGTGGCTCCGATGATGTCGCTGCCGGTTTCCTGCAGCAGACGGATGAAATGGGCGGTATCGACGTCGTCCAGCATGTCCGCGCAGACGAGCGCCGCCAGGCCGTGGGTATAGACCGTGAGCTTTCGCAGGATTCCTTCGATTTCCTTGTCGCTGAAAGGGGTCAGACCGGGTTCCTTCCGCATCTGGATTCGGTTTGCTTCGAAGAACCGTTCAAAGACGTTCCGATTGCCGTTGTTCTCGAGGAAGAGCGTCCGATAGACGATCCGGTAGTCCTTGGCGAAGTCCAGCATGCCTACACCGATATTGAGAAAGATGTCGCCGGTGTATTCACGCTCCGTATACGTGCACAGGATGGACAGGGATCGTTCCATCAATGCGGTCCGAATCTCGTCGATGCTTTGAAAACAGGAATAGATCGGCGCAGTCGAAGCACCGAGTCGCCCGGCGATTTTCCGGGCGGAAAGGGCACCGGCCCCTTCGGACCGGAACACTTCGAACGCGGCATCGAGAACGTCGTCTCTGGTATACATGGCAATACGCGGCATGAACGTCTCCCGAAAATAAAATAACACTCGTTGTGTAACAAGTGTTATTTTACGCTCCCGTTGAAATGTGTCAAGTGGCCGATCAGACGACCGGCTCAAACTGGGGCAATATCACGCCGGGATTCTCAATGGACAGGAATCCGCCTCCGGTGAAGGCAAGCCTCTCGTTGCCGGAAACCGCAAAGGGAAGTGCGCCGCCCCGATGGCGGATTTCACCGGTTATCGTGCGTACCGACATTCCGACGACTTCCTTCAGCGTTCCGTCCCGGCCTGTCACGATCCGGATGCCGTGCGGCAGCGTATACAGCAGTTCCCGGTCCTTGTATATCGCCGATCCTTGCGGATCGTTGACCAGTTCGAACTCGGAACCGTCCACCGTTCGGGCATAGCCCGTCGCATCCGCCACGACCTGGCCGTGATCCGTGCCGTACGGGAGGAGTGAGGTGAACCAGAGCTCGTTTCCAGGCGTCGGATAGATGCCGCACAGCCGTTCCAGATAATCCAGGAGACACAGCATCGCGCCGGAGAAATTCTGCGATTCTCCCTCGGCCCCCGTCCAGGGATTGATGCTGCCGGAAAAGCGGACGGACCTCGCCAGGGACGAGAGGATCGGCTGCATGATCCAGGTCAGTTCCACCTGACGGTGATGGTAATCGAACGCGTGCGGCAGGCGGATGGTCGTCAGGTGGTTGGCTTTGCCGGCCCAGCTGTTGTAGTTCAAGGAGAGCGGATCGTATCCGGGATCGTCCAGCGCGATCACGGTGAGCGGGAATCTCGAAAAGAACTTTTTCGTGTTTAGAAGATAACGCCGCAGCATGTCGTCGAACATCGACGAGTCGCCGACTTCACAGGCCATGACACGCATCAGCACATCCGACTGGACCCGGACGAACCGATCGTTCCGGTCCCGATCATAAAAGAAGTGATCCCTGTCGTCATAACAACAGGTCATCAGGCTTTTCAAACTCTGGTTTGCTTTTTCGGCCCATATGGATCCGTCCAGACCCAATTCCTCTGCCATCCGCTGGAGATACTTGCGCTGGCAGTAGACGTTCGCCGTCAAGTCCGGCGCCAGGAAAGGCAGGATCGGGGAATCCGGATCGTACCGGGCCGGATCCGCCATGAACGGGGTGTCGGGCACATGCCAGAACCGGGGAGAGAAATCGTGGCCGGTGTCGAATGTGCAGAAAGCCTCCACACATCCGGTCTTTCGCGTATCCCTGTTTTTGGCCAGCCATGCGTCGTTCCGGCTCATGGCCTCGTACATTTTACGCAGAAAGCCGATATCCCGGCCATTCCGGCAGTAGTGGTTCCAGACGCTTCTGGCCAATGGCGTCACCATCTGGATCTGGCGAAAGCTCGGCCCCTCGGCGATCAGCTTGTACGGCAACAGACCGTCTTCCCGCTGAAAGTCGGCGAAGATTCCGAAGCACGCCTGCGCCACATCCGGACAGAACCTCGACAACAGCTCCGTACAGATGGTTCCGGTGCTTTCCAGCCAGCAGCCGATATAGACCGCTCCCTCGATCAGGAGCGGGCTGCCGGTGACCGACGGATAAATGTTGTTCATCAGGTCATGGACCGCCCGGTAGAACACGTTTTCGATCTGCGGATGGGAAGCCACAAACCGGCTCCCCGACCGCAGGAACTCGCTCAGGGACTCCCGGCTGAGTTCCCGCTCGAGCGGGCCGACCCTTTTTTCCACATCGGATTCACGCAACTTGGATAACATATCAGCCATTTCCATCCTCCATGGCCATCCGGCTCTCAGTCCGATGGTCTCCTTATTGCAGTATGTCGCACGGCTTTTTTCGAAACAATCACCCCGATTGCAGAAAGCAGACAGGGTACATCAATATTCCGCCATCCTGGCCTCCGGCAGGGATCCGGGCGACACACGCCGCTCGCCGGTTTGGTTGTTGTTGACAGGTTCCCGAAAGAGAAATACAGTGAAAGTGTAGGTTCGGTAGTGGCAAACGAGACAAAAACCGGCAAGAAGCGCGGGCGGTAGGGTGGTAGATGCCGGTTCCATTGCAAAGATTGCCTGCTTTTCAATGAATCCCGCTGCGCATGGTATCAGTCGTGCTTCACTCGGATAACTCAGGCGACAGAACGAGCGGCTTGTGGCGTATCTTCTCCGGGCAACAGCCCGTCATCAGATTCTGAAGCGAATTCCAGATCAGCGTCCTTCACGGGATGTCGCCTGCTGTCGTCTTTTCGGCAGCATTCGCGACCGTTCGCAACAAAGGAGAGCAAATCCATGAAAACCAGGAAATGGCTGATTGCCGTGCTGATTCTTTCCCTGCTGGTCGCAACAGGACTGTCCGGCTGTGAGAAAGCCAAGGAGACCATCGATCTCAAGGTATGGGGATCGCAGGAAGACCAGGCCATGCTGCAGTCCATGATCGAGTCGTTCAAGACGGCCAACACGGACGCCATCTACAACATCACGCTGGGGGTCGTCAGCGAGGCCGATGCCAAGGCCAGGGTCCTCGAGGATCCGGCGGCGGCCGCGGACGTGTTCCAGTTCGCCAACGACCAGATCCTGGATCTGGTGGGGGCCGGGGCCTTGTATGAGATCACGCGCAACAAGGCCGCAATCCAGGCGGCCAACATGACCGGTTCGATCGAAGCCTCGACGGTCGGTGGAAAACTGTATGCCTATCCGTCCACGGCCGACAACGGATACTTTCTCTACTATGACAAGAGTGTGTTTTCCGATGACGATGTAAAGAGTCTCGACAAGATGCTCGAGGTCGCCAAAGCCAAAGACAGGAAGATCTTCATGGATGTATCCAACGGGTGGTACATCGCGTCCTTCTTCCTTGGCGCAGGATGCACATTGACAGTCAAGGACGGAAAGCAGGTCTGCGACTTCAACAATGCCAACGGGGTCCTGGCCGGCGAAGCCATCAAGGCCTTCACCGCGCACAGCGCTTTCCTGGCCGGTGACGATGCCGTGTTGAAAGGCGGCATCGGAACGACCGTCGCCGCGGGAGTCAGCGGAACCTGGAACGCCGCGGACATCTCCGCCAAGCTCGGCGCGAACTACGGCGCGGCGAAACTGCCGACCTTCAACCTGGGAGGAACGCAAAAACAGATGAGCAGCTTTGCGGGATACAAGCTGGTCGGCGTGAGCAGCCAGACCAAGAACCCGGTCGCCGCGATGACCCTGGCCGAGTGGCTGACCAACGAGGCCAACCAGATCATCCGCTTTACGACCAGGCAAATGGGACCAGCCAACATCAAGGCCGCTTCCAGCGATGCCGTCAAGGCGAATGCCGCGTTGGCCGCATTGGCCGCGCAGAACGTGTTTGCGGTGTCCCAGAAAGAGGTTCTCCAGTCATATTGGGGACCGGCGGAAGCCTTCGGTACCGAAATGGAAGCCAAGAATTATGCCAAGACCGTAAAGGCGATGCTGGATGAAATGGTGGCCCAGATCCAGTCATAACCGGTCGTCAGAACTGGAATAGCGGGACTGCGGTTGCGGTGCAGGGACACGCCGGTCTTTGCACCGCAACGCTTGGTGATTGAGGCAGGTGGCCGCAATGGACTACATCGACTTCGCTTCCATGTCGCCGGTCCGAAAACTGGGTCATCGGATGAGTACCGGCATCCGGAATCTGCCCCGCAAGACAGGCGGCTTCTTTTCAGCCGTCTGGAGATTCCTGCGCAGCCGTATCCGCGCGATCGGGGAGACAGCCAGGGAGTACGGGAGCACGTTCCGGAACGGGGACGCACGGACACGACTTTCCTACCTGGTCATGGGCGCGGGGTGCTTCCTGCGCGGCCAGATCGTCAAGGGCCTCCTCTACCTGTTCCTGCAGGCGGCGTTCATCGTCTACATGGCCAGTTTCGGCCTGTCCCGGATCGCCTTGCTGCCCACCCTGGGAATCGCGGTGAAAAAGGAGATCTGGAACGAAAAACTGCAGATCTACGAATACGTCCAGGGCGATAACTCCATGCTGATCCTGCTGTTCGGCATTCTGACCGTGTTCATCGTGATCGCGTTCGCGGGGATCTATTTTTCGAATGTCAAGGTCGCCTACCGCAATCAGCGGACCGTCGAGGCCGGGGGGAAGCTGAACGGGATTGTGCAGGACATCAAGGACCTTTTTGACAAAAACCTGCACGTCGCCTTTTTGTCCCTGCCGTCGCTAGGTGTCCTGGTTTTCACAGTCCTCCCCCTGATTTTCATGATTCTCATCGCGTTCACCAACTATGACAAAAGCCACCAGCCCCCGGGATCGCTCTTCACCTGGGTCGGATTCGAGAATTTCAAGAACATCTTCTGGAGCAATCCCGCCCAGTCCAGGACCTTTACAGGCATCTTCCAGTGGACCATGGTCTGGGCGTTCTTCGCCACGTTCTCCAACTATCTGCTTGGGATGATCCTGGCGCTGATGATCAACAAGAAGGGGATCCGTTTCAAAAAGCTCTGGCGCACCGTTTTCATCATCACCATCGCGGTGCCCCAGTTCGTGAGCCTGCTGCTGATGTCGAGGCTGCTGGCCGACCAGGGGGCGCTGAACGTCCTGCTTGGCTACATGGGCATCGACATGGTGCCGTTCCTGACCAAGGCGCTGTACGCGCGGATCACGGTCATCGTCGTCAACATCTGGGTCGGGATTCCCTATACCATGCTGATCACCAGCGGGGTCCTGATGAACATTCCGGCCGAGCTGTACGAGAGCGCGCGCATCGACGGAGCGGGTACAGTCAAGACCTTCACGAAGATCACGATGCCGTACATGCTCTTTGTAACGACCCCCTACCTGATCACGCAATTCATCGGCAACATCAACAATTTCAACGTCATATACCTGCTGAGCGGCGGCGGCCCGCTGACACTGGACTACTACCAGGCCGGCAAGACCGACCTGCTTGTCACCTGGCTGTACAAGCTGACAGTAAACAACCAGGACTACAACCTGGCGTCCGCGATCGGGATCATCATTTTCGTGATATCCGCCGTCCTGTCCCTCATCGTCTACAACATGTCCAGCTCGGTCAAGAAGGAGGACAGCTTCCAATGAAAGCGATCACACGCCAAAGGGCGTCCAACGCCGTGATCTATGTCATCCTGAGCGTCATGGCGGTCATCTGGCTGCTTCCCATCGCCTGGCTCGTGCTGATATCCTTCCGGGCCGAGCCGGGGGCCTGGACCCCGTACATCCTCCCGAAAGACTATACGATAGCCAACTATACGAAGCTGTTCACGGACACACAGCTGTTCAACTACCCGCACTGGTTCCTCAACACCCTGGTGGTGGCGATTTTCACCTGCGCGATCTCGTCGGTCTTCGTCCTGGTGACCAGTTACACGCTGAGCCGGCTCCGGTTCAAGGCCCGGCGGGGGATCATGAACCTCGGGCTCATCCTGGGCATGTTTCCGGGATTCATGTCCATGATCGCCATCTACTTCATACTCAAGGCGATGGGTCTGTCCCAGACCCTGCTCGCGCTGGTGCTGGTCTACTCGGGCGGCGCGGGACTGGGGTACTATATCGCCAAGGGATTTTTCGACACCATCCCGCGGTCGCTTGACGAGGCCGCGATCGTGGACGGCGCGAACCAGAACATCATCTTCTGGAAAATCATCCTGCCCCTGTCCAAGCCCATCATCATCTACACGGTCCTGATGTCGTTCATGGCGCCGTGGGTGGATTTCATCTTTGTCAGCGTCATCATGAAGGACAACTACAACAATTACACGATCGCCCTGGGCCTCTACCAGATGCTGACGCGCGAGAACATCTATACCTACTTCACCCAGTTCTGCGCCGGCGCGGTGCTCATCGCCATACCGATCACCATCCTTTTCATCATCATGCAGCGGTACTATGTCTCGGGAATCACCGGTGGTTCCGTAAAAGGATGAAACGGTTTCGGGCCTGCCTGCTGGCCCTGGTCCTGCTGCTCTCCTCCTGCGCGGAAAAAGGGGAGGAGACGATCCGGGTATCGGACGGTTACCGGAACTATTACGAGATTTTTGTCCGCAGCTTTTACGACAGCGACGGGGACGGGCTGGGGGATCTGGCCGGCGTCACGGAGAAGCTCGGCTATGTCTCGGACAGCCTGGGCGCGGACGGCATCTGGCTGATGCCGGTCATGCCGTCGCCTTCGTATCACAAGTACGATGTCACGGATTATCGCGAAATCGATCCCCAGTACGGGACACTCGGTGATTTCGACGCGCTCGTGGCTGCCGCGCATGCGCGCGATGTCCGGGTGATCATTGACCTGGTCCTTAATCACACATCCAGCAGCCATCCATGGTTCGACTCCGCGGTGAAGGCGCTGTGGAAAAACGAAGAGAGCAAGTACATCGGGTATTACAACTTCACAACGGGAAATCCTGGAGCCGGGTACAACCGGATCACCGACAAATATTTCTACGAATGCCGGTTCGTCTCCACGATGCCCGACCTCAATTTGGACAACCCGGATGTACGGGAGGAGATCGCGGGGATCGTGCAATTCTGGCTGGACAGGGGGGTGGACGGATTCCGGCTGGATGCGGTCACGTCCTTTTACACCGGCAGTCCGGAAAAGAACATCGCGTTTCTCACCTGGCTGAACGGCGCGGTCAAGGCGATCCGGCCCGACGCCTATCTGGTCGGGGAAGCCTGGAGCGACGGCGGGACCATATCCCGATACTACGGGAGCGGGATCGACAGTTTTTTCAACTTTCCTTATTCCCAGGCAACCGGGCGTATTGTGGCCGCCTTGAATAGCGGTTCGGGATCCGGTTTTGCCGCGGAGCTGGCGGAATGGAACGCCGGGATCGAATCCGTCAACGCCGGCGCGGCGGATGCCCTGTTCCTGTCCAACCACGACCATGCGAGAAGCGCGGGGTTCCTGATGCGGGATCTCCAGCGGGAGAAAATGGCCGCGTCCCTGTATCTGCTCGCGCCGGGGAACCCGTTTATCTATTATGGCGAGGAGATCGGCATGACCGGCTCCGGGGCGGATCCGAACAAGCGGTTGCCCATGGTCTGGTCGCAGACTGATCCGGACGGGAAGACCGTTCCCCCGCCCGGAGCGACACAGTCGACAGAGGGACTTGCCGGAGCGGACAAACAGCTCCGGGACAACGGCTCCCTTTTAAACCATTACCGGGAATTACTGGAGATCAAGGTGAAGAATCCCGAGATCGCCCGCGGCGAAATGGAGGCGATCGAGACCGGAAACTCCGGGATCGCAGCGTATTCCGTCACATGGGAAGGCAGGAGCATCTACGTTTTCCACAACCTGACGGCAGGGAAGGTCGAGGTGGATTTGACCGGGTTGAACCTAACCGGACGATCGGTATCCGGTTACCTCGCGACCGCCGGAGGCAAACCCAGGATCTCGACCGACAGGCTCACACTGCCGCAGATGTCTTCGGCGGTTCTACGCTGAGGACATCTGCGAGTGGCTTGCAGCGATACGGTTTTATCCGGACGGGAGGGGTTATTCGGCCGGGGTTTCCGGCAAGCCGGCCGATGCGGCTGTTGCGGTCGATGTGGCCGGTGCCGCTGCCACTTCCTCGACGACTGACTTGGGATGCAGGATGCTTACCACAACTTCATCGGTTCCGGTGATCCATTTGCATCCATCGGGTACCGGGATTTCCTTCAGGAGGATGGTATCCCCGATCAGCAGTTTGCTGATATCGACATGGATGCGTCCGGGAATGTGCGCCGGCGTGCTTTCCACCTGGACCTCGTACAGCGCGTGGGACACGATGCCGCCGTCGTGCAGCCGCTTCTCCTGCCCCTCCAGGGCGATCGGAACCTGGACATGGATGACCTCTTTCAACTTCACACGACGCATGTCGATGTGAATCAGCTTTTCCGGCTTGATCATGTCCCGAGTCAGACCCTCGATCAGCGCGATCGCTTTTCCCGCGCCCGTGATCTCGAGATCCAGCAGCGTGTTCAGCCCTGTGGTCGAATGGATGGCCTTCATCACCTCGGCGACTTCAAGGACGATCGGAACCGACTCGCCGCTGTGGTTGTGAAGCACGCCCGGAACTTTGCCGTCGCGCCTCAGCTGATGGAGGTACCCCTTGCTTTTCAATTCCCGTTTTTCCGCTATCATATGAATTCGAACCATACCGATCACCATTCCTTTCATTCGCGTTGCCTGGCTTCATTGTTGCACAAAAGGCAGTACAATATCATGAAATCCGGAAACACGACGAAAACGGATCAACAATGATACGGGAGGGATACGATATGAAACGCGGGGTGCCGGACAGCGTCGGAGACCGGATCGTCCACCCTCTCGAGCCTGTTTTTGACAAGAATTCACAAATCCTTATCCTCGGCACCATGCCGTCTCCCCGATCGCGGGAGGCGGGATTCTACTACATGCACCCGGGCAACCGGTTCTGGCGGGTTCTGACGGGTGTCTTCGAGCGCAGCCGATACGATGAGGGTGATTTTCCCGGAACAGTCGCTGAGAAACAGGCGTTCCTGCTGGAGCACCGGGTCGCGTTGTGGGACGTGCTGGGTTCCTGCCTGATCCACGGCGCCAGCGACAGCAGTATCCGGTATCCGGTTCCCAACGATCTGGGCCTGATACTGGAAAACGCGTCGGTGCGGCGCATTTTTACGACCGGGAAAACCGCTTTCCAGCTGTACAACCGGCTTTGCCGGCAGTCGACCGGGCTCGAGGCCATCTGTCTGCCCTCTACGAGCGGGGCTAATCGCGCCTTTTCAATGCAGCGTTTGCTGGCGGAGTACTCGGTTTTGCTTGTATCCCGGGAGGTTGAGCCGGATAATGTACCTGAGTGAAAAGCGACGGCGGATTGGCTGCCCGGCTGGTTGCCGATACTCGGATGACATTTTCCAGCGGTTTGAAACAAACAGGGAGGTAGTATCAGTATGGATTTCGAGTTCCACATTCCATCCAACTTCATTTTTGGCGGCGGCAGCCGGCACCGTGCCGGCGAAGTCGCGGTCAAGTCCGGGATCAAGAGGGCGCTGGTGGTCACGGACCAGAACCTGGTGAAACATCCGATGTGCGGAGACGTGATCGACAGTCTGGTCAAGGCCGGCGTCGAGGTGGCGATTTTCAGCGACATCGACGAAGAGCCGACCGACACCATCGTCATGAACGCCCTGAAGGCCTTGAAGGACAACGGCTGCGACGGAGTGGTCAGTTTCGGGGGAGGCAGCTGCATCGACACGGCCAAGGCCGCCTGTGCCTTGTTGACCAACGACGTCCCGGTTTATGCCTTTATGGGATACCACAAGGTGCAGAACGCCGGAATCCCCCACGTGGCGATCCCGACGACCGCCGGCACCGGCAGCGAGGTCACCCGGACGACGATCATCAGCGACACTGTGAAGAGCGTCAAGATGATGTGCCTCGACAACGCCTTCCTGACGAAAGCGGCGATTGTGGATTTCGAGACCACGTTCACGATGCCGCGTGACCTGACCGCCAATGTCGGGCTGGATGCGCTGACCCATGCCATCGAGGGGTATGTGTCCCGTAAAAAGAACCCGATTTCCGACGCGAACGCGCTGACGGCCATCGCCAAAATCTCCGGCAGCATCA
>CAZNGQ010000031.1:0-16904 GCA_964572095.1 uncultured Oscillospiraceae bacterium | reverse complement strand
TCGAAACCGTCCGGGACCGGTCCGGCATAGTCGAGCGGGACCTCGACCCCCTGTACGTAGGACGAGGTTCCGTCAGGAACCATCGCCGGCGGCATCCAGGCGCCGATCGGCTCGTACAGCGCATCCTGGATTCCGGACAGGATCTCCCAGACATCGCAGCCGACTTCTCCGCAGTATTCGTAATAGTCGGTCGCGGCGACACCCCTTTTCAGGATGAAACCACGGGCGGGGCGCTCCACAACCTGGACGAACACGGTTCGGAGTGGTTCTTTGTGTACCGTTGAATCAGACATGGCAAGTTCTCCTTTCCGGATGGCGAGCGCGTCGGGACGGACCCGAACCGGCAGGAACAGCCTGCCCGGGGAAGCCCGCCGGGCAAAATCCCGCGGCGGTACTCCAAACTGTCGGGAAAAGGCGCGGGTGAAGCCTTCGTGCGAACCAAACACGAAATCCAGCGCGACATCCAGCACCCGGTCCTCCCCCGCCGCCAGCTGCAGCGCGGCTTTGGAAAGGCGGTAGGCACGGATATAGTCGAAAGGCGCGCGGCCGGTCAGCTCCCGGAAAATCCTGGCGCTGTGGCAGGGGGAATACCCCGCGGCCAGGGCTAGGGACTTCAGGGTGATGGGGCTGCGCAGGTTCGCCTCGATGTGGTCCTGCATCCGCTGGACAGCTTCGATCTTTTCCCCGGAATCCGTCATTCTCACCTCCGCCATCAGGATAGCAGGATGGATAAACCCGATCTTGACGATCCTTGCGTGGTTTCCCTGCGCATTCCCGTCAAGCCGGTGTCAGGCGTCGGCAGACTCGGCCTGCTTGGACTCTTTCATATCGTACATGCGCCGGTCCGCCGCTTCCAAATCGGCATCGAACCGGTCGGGAGAGCTGAACTCGGCCACGCCGAACGAGACTTCGATCCGGAACGGAAAATCCGGATTGGACGCGATGCTTTCTGCGATGCGGCGCATCGCGCTTTCCGCGTCGTTCCGGCGGCAGTGGTACATGCAGATCAGGAATTCGTCCCCGCCGTAGCGGACGACGATGTCGTGTTCACGGAGAGCGGCCTGGGCTGTCTGTGCGATCGTCCGCAGCACGCGGTCTCCCGTCGCATGGTCGTACCGGTCGTTGATCGTCTTGAACTGATCCGCATCGACCATGACCAGCGACCAGGGGACTTCGAAGCGCCTGGGCAGGATCGACCGCCACACCTCGAGGTAATGCCGCGAATACGCGCCGGTCAGCGGGTCCAGATAGGCCAGTCGGCGGAAACGCTCTTCGCTCTGGCTGATTTTGACAAGAGCCGTCCGGTAGTTTTTTGTGATCAGGAACACCAGCGACAAGACAACCAGAACGGTGTAGAGCAGTGTCCAGGCGAATACGGTCATGGTCATTCTCCGGATGCTGCTGAAAAGTACCGAGTCTGCTGTATGGATGTGGAAATAGGTCCCGCTCTGCCTGACGGAAAACAGGATATGGGTCTCGCTGCCCTCGTGAAGGATGTTCACATCCCCAACGGAATGCTGGATATGGGTCTTGAGGACAAGCTGCTGCGCGTCGGCGGCATCTACGATCCGAACGGTGCCGGGATCGTCATCCAGCGGTTTCAGGATGCCCGTATAGGAGAAGGACGCGGCATTCCATCCGAACAGGGTGCCGCTGTCATCCAGAATCGGCGCGAAGACGGTGAAAGTCTCGCCTTCTGAAGTGGTCAGAATCTGCAAAGACGCCGCCGGGATAGCCGGAAGTGCGGTGGATACGGATCCGGGCTCTCCCCAGGAGGACAGTTGCCGGTCTCCCATGAACAGGATCGAACCGATAGCGCCGGCCATGAGCGGCGCCGCGTCGTCATAGATGGGCCCCACAAGTTCCTTCAGGCGATCGTATCCGATCGATCCTTCCAAGTGGCTGGCGATCGCCACGCGGATCGCCTTGTTGGCCGACAGATCCCGGGCTTCCTCCAGACCATCGTCAACATAGCTCTCAAATGCCTTGTGCTTGGCTTCCGCTTCCAGCGCGAACTTTTCCAGCGTACTCTCCCACAGTTCGGCGCGCATGGGAATATAGACGGCAATATAGATCAGGGATGCCGCGAGCAGCAGGACGGCGGCAGATGCCGCCAGGTAGTTCCGGAGTGCACGATTCACCATGGTCGTTCTTACCCGCGCGGCAACAACGTTCCGCCCGACTTCACGATACCACACCTCCGGCAGCGGATGAGCCGGCGCGGTAGAATGCCAGGTAATCGGCGCAGTATTCGTCCTGCCCGGAGATCAGGACGGCTGCGGCCAACTGGTGAAGGAGCGGCCGGTCGAGCACATCCAGGATCGGTGCGTCGACGCCCGCGCAGACCGCGGCCGACAGGAACGCGGCGTTGATCGGCTTGCGGCCCGGGAGCCCGTAGGAGACGTTGGACATCCCGCCGGTCAGGCGGATGCCGGGATAGGCGGCGCGCATCTCCCGGGCGAAACGCAGCGCGCGTGCCGGGGCGTCCGCGTCGATCGCGGCGGCGCTGACCAGGATGTCGAGATAGATCCGGTCGTCGGGCAGGCCGGCGGCACGCAGGGCCTCCATCAGGTCGGCCGCGATCCCGGCCTGTTCCCCGACGGTCTCCGGCATCCGTCTGCCGCTGATCGGCAGGACGACGAGGCCGGCGCCGTACCGGAGCGCGAGTTCGGTCATCGGGCCGAGACGGGCGGGGTCGAGTGTCGCGGAATTGAACATCAGGCGGCGGCCGGAGAGTCCGGCGGCCACTTTGGCCAGAACCGCGGGATCCGGCGAGTCGAGGACCAGGCCGGCATCGGTCGCGCGCGCGGTGGTTTCAGCGAGCCAGGCCAGCGTCTCGGCCTCCTCGCCCGTAAACATGCCGGCGTTGAGGTCCAGCCAGTCCGCTCCGGCGGCAGCCTGCCGTACGGCGAGGTCCGCGACCGCGTCCGCGTTCCGGGCGGCGATCAGCGCATGGGTCGAAGGGATGGAGCTGTTGAGTTTTTCTCCAATGAGGATCATGTCGGCACTCCCTTTCCTGACAATGGTTCCGTACGGCACAGACGCAGGATTTCCGCGACCATGCCGGTCTTCTTGAGCGGGGTCACCAGGTGGAATCCATCCGCCAGCCCGGCCGCTCCGCGGATGGTGTCCAGTGCGAACCGCACGCCCAGCGACGCGGATTCTTCCGGGGACTTTCCCTGATAGGCTGTGACCATGGTTTCCGGGATGTTGATGCCGTGCACCTCGTTGTTGAGGAACATGGCGTTGCGATAGCTGACCACCGGCAGGATGCCGGCGATCAGGCGCGTGTCCAGCGCGGTTCGCGCCTGTGCCAGTCGGCGCAGCCCCTCGTCCCCGAATACCGGCTGGGTGATGAAAAACACGGCGCCGTTCTGGATCTTGCGCCGTGCACGCTCCAGCTCCGTGTCAAAATTGGCGGCACCCAGGTTGAGCGCGCCGCCGACCGTGAATCCGTCCCCGTCGAACATGCTCTCGTTCAGGTTTCCCACATAGGCCATCAATTGCGCGGAGTTCATGTGGAAGACCCCGCGGGTGTCGGCGGCAAGGTCCGCAGGCACGGGATCCCCGGTGACGACGAGCACGTTGCGGATGCCTTCGTTGTGCAGGGCGATCAGCTGGGAGCGGATCGCCGACCGGTTGCGATCCCGGCAGGTCAGGTGCGGCATCGCGTCGATGAAGCACTCCCGGCGGATTCGGGCGGCGGTGACGGCGACATCCGCTCGCGCCCATCCAAGCGGGTTGTCGGCGACGGTGACGATGTCCGCGCCCGCGTCACGGTATGCGGCGGCGTGCGCCGGGACCAGGGCGGGATCGGCATTGGCCGGGGGGTCGAGCTCGGCCAGGAGGACCGTCCGCCCGGAATCAAGCATTTCACGAAAGCGGTTGCGCACCGCAGGCGCGCGCACCGGCGTCACGGCCGCGGCGGCTGGCTGTGCCGATATGGCGTTATGGATGCCGGGAACAGTTAACGATGTGGCGACGGACGATGCCGAACCCCGCAGACCCATCCGCGACGCCAGCGCGGCGATGTGGGCGGGGGTGGTGCCGCAGCATCCGCCCAGGATGGCGATGCCGGCGTCCGAAGCCGCCGCGAGGGTGTCGGCAAAGTAGTCCGGGTTGTTCCGGTACACCGTGCGTCCTTCCGTGACCGTGGGATATCCCGCGTTGGGCATGACCGATACCGGCTTGGTCAGGATGCCAAGCGAACGCAGGGTTTTAATGAATTGCAGCAGGTGGGTCGGGCCGGACACGCAGTTGAACCCGACAAGGTCGACGTGCGGCGACGAACAGGCCGCTCGGGCCAAGTCCGCGCCGGTGTGTCCGGATCGGGCGGTGCCGTCCGGCGAGACCGCGAACGAGACCAGCGTGGCCGCTTCCGGACAGGCCGACTTGATATGCGCGCAGATCCGCAGCGGCAGCGCCGCGTCGCTGCAGGTCTCGAACAGGAATCGTCGGGCGCCGAGGGCGATGAACCGATCGGCTTTTCGAAGCATTTCGTCTTCCGCGGACAGGAGCCCAAGGCGTTCGTCATCCGCTTCCGGCCCCTCCTCCCCGTCGTCCGTCGCGGCCGGGCCGAATCCGGCCCACACCTGCGCGGTCTCCCCCGCGGCGTCGCAGGCGATGCGCCAGGCGGCGTCGACGATCTGCAGGACCTCGTCCGGGCCGATGCCGAGCGAGCGCGAATCCGCGCGGAACGTGTCCGTCGTGATCGCCTGCGCGCCGGCAAGGAGATACTCCCGGTGGATCGCCGCGATGCGGTCCGGATGCCGGAGCGCAGCCAGTTCGCAGGGAATGTCGTCCCCGAATCTCGACGCATAGTATGTGCCCGTGGCACCATCGAACAACAGGGGAGAGTGCTGGTTCATCCGGGTTCCTCCTGTCAGGCCGGCCGGGTTGCCGACCGGCTATCTGATGCAGTCTAGGATATCCGGCAGACGGGTGCAAGTAAAGTCCGCCGGCAACAAGCCGGGCGGTGTCGCCGCTCCCGCCGTTCCGTGAGCGATCCGGATGGCCGTCATTCCCGCCCGCTTCGCGCCGTCGATGTCCGCGACCGGGTTGTCCCCCACCATGTAACGGATCTCGGGGTCTCCGGCCATCTCGAGCGCGATTCGGAATGCTTCCGGATTGGGTTTGTCCCAGCCGATGTTCGCCGAAACCACGCATCCGTCGAACCGATCCCGTAGGCCAAGGCCAGCGACGATTCGCTCCAGCTCCGGCACATGGTTGGAGAACAGCCAGTTCTCGCATCCGCGCTCCCTGCAGGCGCGCAGGGTCTCCGCCGCGCCGGGGAGCAGGGAGTAGTTCGCCAGGTCCAGGATCCGGGCCCGGATGCGTCCCGCCATCTCGCCGGCAAGACCGTCTTCGATGCCGAGCCGGCGGTACATGCCGGCAAAATGCCGTTCCATGTGCGCCCACCACGCGCCGGGGAGGATCAGCGGCCGGTGGTCAACCTCCGGCTCGTGCCACGGAAACCCGGACTCGGTCAGCGGATGGACGCTCTCCGGACTGCATGATGTGTCGGGCAACGTCGCGAGCAGCTCGTTCCAGACCGCCTTTCGCCACAATCCCGGAGCGAGGGCGAGCGTACCGTCGAAATCCCAAAAAACCACCGTGCGGGCATTGTCATCCATGGGGCGCTCCCGTTATCCCGTTCTCCAACCTGCCTCCGACATCATAGGCCTGGAGTACGCGAAGGGCGCGCAGCGTGTTCCAGCGGCTGGGGCCGCCCGTGCGCTCCATGTTGAAAAAGACTTCGCCCGCATACTTGTTCTGGACCGGCCAGGTCCCGTCCGGGCGCCGGGCACCCCGCAGCACGCCCAGCGCATCCTCCATCCGGTCGTCGTAGGGTTCACCCGCTTCGCAGAAATACAGCAGGGCGCGCAGGATGTCGTAATGCCAGCGCCAGGGGCATGCCAGCCGGATGAAATCCCGACGGATGATCTCGCCGGTATGGTCGGACCGGAAAAAGCGGTGGCGCAGGATGAATTCCCGGGCCGGGACGGCCGCCGCCAGCAGCTCGTCCAGACGGTAGACGTATCCGCCGGCCTGGTAGGACCGGATGCCCTCCAGAACCGACAGCGTCGTATGCAGCGAACTGTGCACGGGATGGGCGTACGCGCGCGTGGACTGGCAGTTGAAACCGCCGTCCGGCATGCGCACGGCGAGCAGGAAATCCACGACCGGCTCCAGCGAAGCGGGATCGGCACCGAACCAGCAGGCATAATTCAGAAACATGCCGTTGATGCAGACATCGCTGGTGACGGCTTCCGATATCTTCCTTTTTCCCGTTTTCCGGACCGGACCGGACGGATCCTTTTCCCGCTGCCCGGGCGTCAGCCCCCGTTCATGCAGGATCAGGCTGACGGTCTCGCGCGCGACGGGGTTGTCGCGGGGGAGTTCGAGATTGCGAAGCTCCAGCAGCGTGTAGTGGGACGAGGTCCATTTTGGATTATAGAAACCCTTGCCCCAGTGCCCGCTCTCGCCTCGGGCCGCCAGATACCGCGCTCCCCATCCCTCCTGGGCGATTCCGGCCTGCAGGGACTCCAGGGCGGAATCCGGTTCACCTTGCAGATACTTTCGAGTCTGGTACCGGATCGACACATCCGCGTCGTCTTCGGTCAGCCATTCCATCCGATTCATCGAGATGCCCCCTTCCAGCCTGACAATGCTTCACCGGATTCAATCCACCCATTCAGCCAGGATCTCCATCGTTCCGTTGCGGTCCAGGTCCGCCTGGATCACCGGGTCGAATCGTTCGCGCATCTCCGTGAGGCCCACCCAGAGGCAGGCGTCGTGTTCCCGGGACAGGGTCACCTCGCCCGGCCCGGCCATGCACAGATAGGTCAGGATGACGACATGCCGGCGCGGGTTGCCCCGGAAGGTCGCGGCATACAGCAGCTGGCCGACCTGCACGGACAGGCCGGTTTCTTCGCGGATTTCCCGAATCAGCGCGTCGGACAGCTCCTCCCCGAACTCGATCTTGCCGCCCGGGCATTCCCAGGCGCCGGGACCGATCTCCTCCGGAGACCGCCTGACAAGCAGCACGCGCCGATCCCGCGTCACAAACCCCTTGACCGCGACGATGACGGAACGGTTCCCGCTCATTGCGCCACCGCCTTCCGCTGCCGGAAAACGACCGGGCGGAGGTCGAGCGAGCGGATGGCATCCGCGGCATGCGCCAGCCCGCTGCCGGGTTCCCCGACGCGATGCGCGTCGGATCCGGCGGTGACCCGGCCATCGGACAATTCGCGCCAGATGCGCAGGAAGGGCTCGTCCGGCAGTGTCTTTTCGTACCCTTTCCGGAATCCGCTCGTGTTGATTTCCGGCACGATCCCGTTCTTCGCCAGCGAGGACGCAAGCGCCCTGGCCGCATCCTCGGGCATCGCGAAGTCGCCGATGTACCGCGAGGGGAACCCGATGTGCCCCATCACATCGAAGCCGCCGGCATCCGCGGAAGCGATGAGTTCCTCGTAATACCGCGCGAACAGCCTGTCGCGCGGCAATTCCTCCAGCATTTCCCTTTCACCGAAAAACCATTTTCCGAGAAAATGCTGGCTGCCGATGATCATGTCGTAGTCCCGGCGGCGCTCCCGCTCGAATTCCGCGGGGTACAGATGCGGTTCGGAGAACTCGATGCCCCACAGGATCTCGAGCCGGTCCGCGAACGCCTCGCGGGCGCGCAGCACCGCTTCCCGATAAGCGGCATAGTCGTAGAACCCATACCCGGTGTCGCGGGGGTTGTGATCGACATGCTCGGTGAAACAGACGGTCCGAAGCCCCGCGCGCCAGGCCGAATCCGCCATCTCCAGCAGGGTTCCGCCGCCGTCGATGGAAAAGGTCGAATGAATATGCAGGTCGGTTTTCAAGTCGGGCGTCATGGTTTCACCGCCTTTGTCGCAAGGAATGGTTCGATATTGGCGTCGAGCGGGCCCTGGTAGACCGGGTCGCTGTCCTCGTACAGACCGACAAGATGGAATCCGGCCGACAGCTGACCGCCGATCTGCGCGGACAGGGAATGCCCGTACTCCAGGGGCTCCATCCGGGCGACACGATCAGCCAGAATCTCCGGCGGGAGCTGGTCCACATCCGAATACGGGATGCGGTACCGGATGGAAACCGTCCCGTCCCTCCACCAGTCCTCGTTGGACGCGATGAAAGAAACCGGATTGCAGAACCCGGCGAGCAGCGTTCCGCCGCGGCGGAGCACGCGGAAACATTCCCGCCAGACCGGCAGGACATCGTCGATGAAGCAGTTGGAAACCGGATGGAAGACCAGGTCGAACGAATCGTCCTGAAACCGGGAGAGATCCCGCATGTCGCCCTGTTCCAGCCGGATCGGCAGGCCGTCGCGCGCAGCGACTTCGCGATCGCGCGCGAGCTGGGCCGGGCTGTTGTCGAACACGGTGACCCGGGCGCCGGCAGCGGCCAGGATCGGTCCCTGCTGCCCTCCCCCGCAAGCCAGGCAGAGGACACGCAGGTCCCGGACCTCCGGGAACCAGTTTGCAGGTACGGGTTTGGCGGGCGTCAACAACAGCTGCCAATCCCCGGCTCGGGCGCGGGCGGTCTCTTCCGGCGTGACCGGAACCGTCCAGATGTTACCAGATTCGACTTCGTGGTCCCAGGCGTCCCGGTTATGTGAGACAAGCGCATCATGGTCGATCATGCGGTGTTCTCCGTTCCAGTTTTTCCCGGACAGCCGGATTCCGGTTGGCGATTGAGATTCAGACGACAATGTTGACCAGGCGATCCGGCACCGACACGACTTTTCGGACCGTCCGGCCGGCGACGGCTGCGATGGCCGCGGGATGCTCGAGCGCACGGGCCTCGGCTTCGGATGCCGGCAGGCCGCTCGGAAAATCGACTCGGGCGACGATCCGCCCGGCGACCTGGATCGCGACCGTGGCGGTCGGCATGACCAGCCATCGGCCGTCCGCGACCGGCCATTTCTGGCGGTACAGCGGTTTGTCCCCCAGTTTCTCCTGCATCCAGATCTCCTCCGTGACGTGTGGAGCCACCGGATTGAGGAGGATCAGCAGAATGCGCATTTCCCCGCGGGAGATGCTTTTGAGCCGGATCGCTTCGTTGACGTACGACATCAGCGCCGCGATGGCGGTGTTGTATTTCATGCGCTCATAGTCCCCGCCGACCTTGTCGATCAGGGAATGCGTCGCGTGCAGCATGGACGGCCGCACCGCGTCCCCGGCGACCAGCATGCGCCGCAGGTTCCAGACGCGGTCCAGGAACCGGCGGCATCCCGACAGGCCGCTGGACGACCAGGGGATGGCCTGGTCGAACGCCCCGATGAACATTTCGTAGACCCGGAACGCGTCCGCGCCGTACTCCTTGACCACGTCGTCGGGGTTGATGACGCTGCCGGGGCGGGACTTGCTCATCTTGCCCCCGTCCTCGGCCAGGATCATGCCGTGGCTTGTCCGCCTGGCGTACGGCTCGGGCGTCGGCACCTGCCCGATGTCGTACAGGAACCGGTGCCAGAAGCGCGAGTACAGCAGGTGGAGCGTCGTATGCTCCATGCCGCCGTTGTACCAGTCGACCGGCATCCAGTAGGCTAGTTTGTCCGGGGCGGCGAAACAGCGGTCGTTATGGGGATCGGTGTAGCGCAGGAAGTACCAGGAGGACCCCGCCCACTGGGGCATCGTGTCGGTCTCGCGGCGGGCGCTGCCGCCGCAGCGCGGACAGGTCGTCTCGACCCACTCCCGGATCCGCGACAGCGGCGACTCCCCGTCCGGGGAAGTCTGGTAGGAGTCGATAGCGGGCAGGCGTACAGGCAGGTCGGCTTCGTCCACCGGCACCCAGCCGCACACCGGGCAGTCCACCAGCGGGATCGGCTCCCCCCAGTAGCGCTGGCGGGAAAACACCCAGTCGCGCAGCCGATACCGCACTTCCGCCTGGCCATACCCGGCGGCGGCCATGTCGCGGAGGATCGCGGCGCGGCCCTCTGCGACGCCCATGCCGTCGAGGGGGCCGGAGCCGGTTATCGTACCTGCCGACTCGTCCGTATAGGCCACGGCGGGATCGGTCCCGCCCGTGACGACGATCCGGACCGGCAGCCCGTGGCCGCGGGCGAACGCGAAATCCCGGTCGTCATGCGCCGGAACGGCCATGACCGCGCCGGTTCCGTAGCCGGCCAGCACGTAGTCGCCGATCCACACCGGGATGCGCTCGCCGTTCACGGGGTTGACCGCAAAAACGCCCTCCAGCGGAATCCCGGTTTTGGGGCTGTCCGCGTGGGCTTCGGTCCGCTCGAAGTCGCTTCGCCGGGCCGCCAGCCCGCGATAGGCGGCGACCGCGGCCGCGTTGGGCAGTCCGGGCGCCAGCCTGGCGGTCAGCGGGTGCTCGGGCGCCAGGACAAGGTATGTGGCGCCGTACAGGGTCTCGGGCCTTGTCGTATAGACCTGGACGTAATCTCGCCCGCCGGGCCACTCGACGGAGAAACGGATGAGCGCGCCCTCGCTGCGCCCGATCCAGTTGCGCTGCTGCGCCTTGATCCGGTCGAGGTAGTCCACGTTGTCCAGACCGTCCAGCAATTTCTCCGCATAGGCCGTGATCCGCAGCATCCACTGGCTCTTTTCACGTCGCACCACGTCGCCGCCGCAGCGTTCGCAATGCCCGCCGACAACTTCCTCGTTGGCAAGCCCGACGTTGCAGGACAGGCACCAGTTGACCGGAATGCTCGCCTTGTAGGCCAGTCCTTTTTCAAAAAGCCTCAGGAAGATCCACTGTGTCCATTTATAGTAGGCGGGGTCGGTCGTGTTGACCTCGCGGGAGTAGTCAAAGGAAAAGCCGATGCTTTTGAGCTGTTCGCGGAAGCGGGCGATGTTGCGGTCCGTGACGTCGCGCGGATGGACGCCGTTGCGGATCGCGTAGTTCTCGGTCGGCAGGCCGAACGCGTCCCATCCGATGGGGAACAGCACGCTGTACCCTTCCATCCGGCGCTTTCTGGCCATGATGTCCATCGCGATGTTGGAGCGCGGGTGGCCGACATGCAGGCCTTCGCCGCTGGGGTACGGAAACTCGATCAGGAAATAGGCCTTGGGCCTCGCCGGATCCTCCTCGGCCCGGAACGCCCGGCTGCTTTCCCAGTTGGATTGCCATTTGGCATCCACGACGCGATGGTCGTAGCGCTTCCCTTCCAACGCATTACCTCTCCTGTCTTTATGAGATTGCCCGGCACGCTCTCGGGAAGAATGCCGGGCAATCGATGGCCTCTGTTCGTGGGCAAACCTACTTGATGATCTTTTTCAGTTTGTCCAGTAATCCGCCGGCTTCCTTGCTGGCGAGTTTCGCCTTGACCCCGCCCACCACATGCTGGATCGCGCCATCGGGGAGGTCTGCGCCCAACAGGGATTCGATGGTACCGGCAGGATCGGCCTTGAATTTCTCAACGATCTCTGGATCCTTCTTCATGAGCCTGAAGACTTCATTGACCTGGTCCTTGATGTCCATTGCGCGGATCCTCCTTCCTCGAGTGGTTCCATTATACCGCGCGCGAATCTGTGCGAAACGGAAAAGTTTTACGGCCGGATTTGTGCAGTTTGGTTCTCGGAAACCGTGATTTCCACGACGACCAGCTGTGGGGGATCGAACAGCCGGATCGGGATCACGCTGTTGCCGATCCCCTGGCTGACCACCATGCGGACGCCCGCTCGCGAGTCGTAGACACCGGTCGTGAATGCTGGAAACAACCCCTGCCCTGGAGCGGCGAATCCGAACCGGGTAAACGGAATCCGGAACTGCCCGCCATGCGCGTGTCCCGAAAACACCAGATCCGGCCGGGCGCCTTCAGGCAGGCCGGCAATCGCCGGAAACTTCTCCGGCCGATGGCACAGCAGGATCGCGGGACCAGAAGGCAGGTCCGTCATCCATCCGGGGGGCGTTTCATCCGCCAGTCCGGCGACTGTGAGTGAAGCGCCGTTCTTTTGGAAAACCGAGAAACTGTCGTCGACGATCGCGACCTCCGCGTCGTGCAGGATGCCCCGCCATTCGTCCGCCCGGCCGCTCCACACCTCATGGTTGCCGGTCACGGCGTAGCAGGGAGCGATGTCGGCCAGCCCTTCGCAGAGATCGGCAAGGCTTTCCATATCGTCCCGGCCTGCGGACGAGTCGATGAGGTCGCCGGTTAGCAGGATCAAGTCGGGGCCGGCCTCCCGGGTTTTGTCCAGGACCTGCCGGATGCCGGTCGGGGTCCGGGGCAGATGCAGGTCGGACAGCTGGACGATGCGCAGACCGTCCAGGGCCGCCGGCCAGGCAGGCTCTTCCAGCCGGATGCGGCGCACATCGAGAAGCAGGTTCCCGGTTATGGCGGAAGCCAGCAGAATCAGGACGATCGACAACCCGATGATGCGCCTGCGTGCGGACTTCCGGATCACTCTCCAAAGTCCCGGTACAGCAGGCTGGGCTGGATCCCGGTGTTGTTCTGGTATTTGCCGCTGCTGTACGGGATGCAGTCGCCCAATACGGAGTGGTAGTAGATCTGGCAGATCGCCACACCGGCATACACGCGGATCGGCTGGACGCACTGGATCTCGAGCGTCCAGTAACCGACGAACCCGACATCGCCGAATCCCGCCGTCACATGCACATACATGCCGAGGCGGCCGACGGACGAGCGTCCCTCGAGCATCGGGACAAACCCGTCTGTACGGGTGTACTCCACCGTGCGCCCGAGATACAGGCGGCCAGGCTCCAGCACGATCCCCTCTGCCGGGATGTCGATGGTCCGGGTCGAGTTGGGTGTCTTCATGTCGAGGACATCGCCCGTGTAGACCAGCAGTTGGTCATGCAGGTGGAGGTTGTAGCTGTTGGGATTGATCCGTTCCGGATCGAACGGCTCGATGGCGATGTTGCCTGCCTCGATCTGTCGGATGATCTCTTTTCCGGTCAGAATCATGCGGAGCTCTCCTTCTGGCTGGTGTCGCTATTCTCCGATTGTATCGCAAAGGTCCAGATAGGGGGCGAAAGCCGCGGGCAAAGCATAGTCTCCGCGCAATCCGTTCCACGGCACCCATCGCCAGTCGGCCGGCGGTGCGAACGGACCCGACCGGAACAGGAATCCGGTCAGGCGCCACTCCAGATGGGAAAATACGTGTCTGCGGCCGGGCAGCGGCTGCGCGATCGCCGGACAAGCCCCCCATTCGGTTACAACTTCCTGCGCTTCGGCAGCGGTCAGCCGTCCTTCCACGTGGGGGAACTCCCACAGTCCGGCCAGCAGACCGGTATCCGGCCGGCGGCGGACCAGGATCCCCTCGTCCGTAACGATGACGAACACGGTCCGGTCTTCCGCCTTGCGCGGCTGTGCCGCCGTACGGACCGGATAACCGGTCGGATCACCCAGCCGCAGCGCGGCACAGGCGTCGGCCAGCGGACATTCGGCGCACAGCGGGGCACCGTTCGGCAGACAGACGCAGGCGCCAAGTTCCATGAGCGCCTGGGTGAAATCACCCGCTCGCTCCGGGGGGATCAGGGGTACAAGGCGGGCGGCGACCTCCCGCCGGAACGACAGCCCGCCGATGTCCGTGCCATCCGCCGTCAGCCGGGTGACCACCCGGAGCACGTTGCCGTCGACGGCGGGCGCAGGGATGCCATAAGCGATCGAGGCGATCGCGCCCGCGGTATACGGCCCGATGCCGGGCAGGCGGCCCAGCGCATCCGGGTCGGACGGCAGGACGCCATCGCATTCCTCCATCACCACACGCGCGGCACGCTGCAGGTTGCGGACCCGGCTGTAGTAGCCCAGTCCCTCCCACAGCTTGAGCAGCCGGTCTTCCGGCGCAGCGGCCAGCGCCGGGATGTCCGGCAGCGCCGCGAGGAAACGCTCGAAATACGGGATGACCGTCTCGACGCGTGTCTGCTGCAGCATGATCTCGGAGACCCAGACCCGATAGGGGGTAGGCCGGTCGCGCCAGGGCATGGACCGTTTGTGGCGGTCGTACCAGGCCAGCAGCGGGCCCGAAATCGGAGGCAGCGACGCCGCAGGCACCCGGCTATACCGTTTTATAGTAGAAGACGATGTGGTCGACGTGCGAGTAACCCGTTTTATCGTAAAACCCCGCCGCAGGCATCCGCCGGTCGGTCAGCAGTGTCGTACCCGCCAGCCCATGTTCCCGGCAGTATTCCTCGATATGGAAAAGAAGCGCTTTGCCGATCCCCTGGCCTTGATAATCCCGGTGGACAAACAGTTCGTCCACAAAGACTTCGTCCCGGGTCCACCAGGTCCTGCCGTGCGCGAACAGCGCGCCGGCGACGCGGCCTTCGCGCTCGTCGACATAGCCGACCACTCTGGGGTGCGTTTGGAACTCGCCCAGATAACGCTCGGCCGTTTCCTCGGTCCAGTGATTGTCCCAGGGCTTTCCGTTATAGGCTGAAAGGAGCGCGGGGACGCAATCCTTCACATCTTCAGGCAACATCGGTCGAATCATGGCAATCCCTCCTTGTCCGGCTGGTTCCGCTCACTTGATTTTGTCGATCCCGGGGGCGGAAATCAAGCGGGGGCATGAAAAGCGCCCCCCTCCATGGGAGAGGGGCGCCGAAAGCGTTGCCGGATCACTGCTTCTTCACGATCGGAATGTAGATGTCACATGTCTGCTTGTCCTTGCCGGGTTCCATCCCATAATGCTCGAAATCCGGATGTCCGGCGGCGAACTCATAACCGGAGGAGGGAAACCACTCCGAGTAGATGAACATCCAGGTTCCCTGGATGGTTTTGGAGAACTCGGCGGGCTCGGCCGGCGGGGTCGTGAACACGGCATAGGTGCATTCCGGAAGTTCCATTTTGTAGAATGTGTCCGGTACGGCGGTCAGGTCGGCCACTTCCAGGCCGATGACATAGTCGAATTCGCCGGTCTCCATGTTGACCTGGACACACAGTCCCAGCTCGCTGTGGGAGAGGACGCCGTGAAGGGCGTGCAGCTTGTCCAGGCTTCCATCCTGCATGCTGCTCATCCAGAAAGCGGGGATCTCCCGGTTGTTCCTTCCATCGACCGACGAGGTGCGGATGGAGAGACCTGCGATTTTGGCAGTGGGTTTGGTGTAGATTCTGGGTTCCATGACGATACCTCCATTAGGGATGTACCGGACGATGTCCGACAGGACGATCCGCTGGGGCGGATTCGCGACCAGATGGATCCGGTACTGCTCGGGCGGGACGCCCATGTGCCGGTGAAATGTTTTGCTGAAGCCTGCGTGTGTCTCGAAGCCGTACTCCAGGGCGACGTCGATCAGGCGCGGGGTATGGTTCATCGCATAGGCCGCGTGCGCAAGACGGCGGCGACGCACATACTCCATGACGGGGATCCCCACATAGGCTTCAAAGATCCGGTAGTAGTGGTAGATCGAGAACCCCGCCCGGGCCGCCAGCCGGTCGACACGGATGTCGTCCCGCACCTGGTCCTCGATGTGGTCGATACTGTCCTGGATGATCGCAAGGTAGTCCATGACGGTTCTGATCCCTCTCCTGTCCGGTCTTTACACAGAGCATACCGGAGCGGTCAGGTCGCCGCTTGTCCGTTCTTGCGGAAAAAGACCAGACCCTGGACGGTGTCCGCGCGGATGATGGCGTATCCGTGACGCAGGTACATCGCGATGTTGGAGTGGCTTCGGTCGCCGGTGAACAGCTCATACGGGACGCCTGGAAAAGCGTGTTCGATGGCATCCAGCAGGGCGGTGCCATAACCGCGACCGCGGAACGCCGGCAGAACCATCAGCCTGCCGATCTGGCAGGCGCCGTCTTCGATCCGGCCGCGTATGGAGCCGACGATGCGGCCGTCCGCGATCAGCTTGAGCACATGCCAGCTCGGGAAATCCGCCTCGGCGGCCTCCCAGGTCTGGGTGACCGGAGGGATGGGTTCGTCGTACAGCAGCGACTCGGTCGCATAGGCGGTCAGCTGCAGGCCGTAGATTTCGCGGGCGTCGGCGGCGTCGGCGACGGTGATGGTGTAATCGGGATCCGGCATGGTGTCCCTCCCTTGGTGGCTGTTTACCAGAATTATACGCCAGGCAGAGGTGTGCGGCATCCAAGCGGGACGGTCACCTGCCGTCTGTGCCCAAGGCCGTCATCACGGCGTCCCATACTGCCTGAGCGGTCTCCGGAATGTTCTCGAAAGGCGGCACTCCGGTTGGGTACAACGCCCCATACTCTTCGCGGAGCAGGAGCAGGCACGGGGCGTCCCCGATTTCGTTGCGACGCAGCGATACGGTTTCGGGTACCGGTAGTTCGAGCGTGTTTTTCAGCGGTTCGTCCAGGGCTTCCACCCGATAGATCGTATACATGACATTCCGACTCGTCCTGACAGGCGTCAGCCTGACTCGCACGACCATGTCGGACGCTGTGGCCAATCCGGCCGGATCCAGATCCTCCGTCGCAGCGTGATACGGGGCGGGTGGTGGACTGTCACATCCGCCCGACTTGACGACCGCGTCGACCGGATCTGCCTGAACCCCCTTTTTTGACAGAAAGGGATAGAATTTTTTGTTATATGCTGCATAAGACGCGCTCAAACTGCCATCCGCCTCCAGTGGCATGATCTCGACGCGGAGAGTCGTGGCATACGGCATGTCGCCATACATCGTCACCATGGCGAACACCAGGTAGGTCTGTCCGACTGCCGTATAGATAACCGGCGGATAGGGGTGTACATCGATAAAAGAGCTTAGGGTCACCCCGGCCAAGACCAGTTCGGAACCGTCCCAGGGGCCAAATGCCTTGAGCATCCGGTCCACCGAAAAAACATGGGCGGTCACCCGCCGGTAGTCGCTTTTTACAATCGTTTCCTGACGCACCAGCGTGCCGGTAAAGATGAACGTCATGTCGGACGCCAGTTCCTTCACGGTATCGGAGAGGATATAGTTTTCCGCCCGGTCAAGCTCCTCCCCAGCCCGGTCGATCG
>CAZNGQ010000030.1:0-17093 GCA_964572095.1 uncultured Oscillospiraceae bacterium | reverse complement strand
GTCGAGGGGACGTTCATCGCCTGGCTGTGCCTGCCCGCCGCCCGGCCGGCCAAGCTTACGGAACCCTCCCCCGCGGACCAGCCCGGGATCCGGGCGAGCATGCCGCTGCAGGTCTTCCTTGCCGCGGCGATCGTCGACCTGGGGCTCTGCTACTTCCTGTATGACAATCCTCTATTGAAACTGCTCGATTTCCCGGTGCTCTTTGTGCTTTGCGTCGTCCAGTACCTGCTGGCCGCACGGGTGTTCCGCCAGGACTGGGATCGTCCGGGGTTCTGGTTCGAGGCGGCGATCTCCGTGGTCGTCCGGCCGTTCGACGGGCTGCCCGGATTCGGGCGCGCGGTGGCGGGGCTGTTCAGCCGCAAACCGCTGCCGCACTCCAATACCGGCGATCCGGCGGATGACGGGCCCCTGCCCGGCAACCGGATCCACATCGGCAAGGTGCTGCTCGGCATCCTGCTCGCCGTGCCGGTCCTGCTGGTCGCGGGGTCCCTGCTCAGTTCGGCCGACGCGGTGTTCGCCGGGTTGTTCGGCCAGGTCCGGGACTGGATTTCCCGCCTGTTCTCGAAAGACCTGCCGGTCCAGCTGATCATCGCCCTGGCGATGCTGCCGTTCGCTTTCTCGTTCCTGTACAGCGGACGCAACAACAAACCGGTCCTCACGGTCCCTGCAGCCGCCGCCCAAAAGGGTTTCCGGCTGGACAAGACGGTCCTGGTCACGTTCCTGAGCTGCGTCAACCTGCTGTACCTGGTCTTCGCCTTTGTCCAGTTCGCCTACCTGACCCAGGCGTTCCAGGCCGTGCTGCCGGGAGACCTGACCTACGCCGAGTATGCCCGCAGCGGGTTTTTCGAGCTCGCGGGGATCAGCGTCGTCAACCTGCTGCTGGCGACCGTGGCCGTCAAGGCCGCGGACCGCACGGGCTTGTCCGGCCGGATCGTGCGCATCGAGTCGCTGCTGCTGGTGTTTTGCAGCCTGGTGCAGTGGGTATCGGCGATGTTCCGCATGAAAATGTACATCGACGCTTATGGATTGTCCCAGCTGCGCTTCTTTGTCACCGCTTTCATGTGCCTGATCCTCGCGATGTTCGTGCTGATCGTCGTCAAGGAGTTCCGGTCCGGCTTCCCGCTGTTCAAGGCGCTGGCGATCGTCGCGCTGGTCTCGCTGCTCGTCCTGAACCACACCAAGAGCGATGCCTGGATCGCGCGGACCAATGTGCGGCATTACGAGACGACCGGACAGATCGACCTGAGCTACTTCAGCCAGTTGTCCGACGACGCGGTCCCGGCCATGATGAAACTGGTCGACGTATCGGATGCCGATGTATCAAGCGGCATCGCCCGGCACCTGATCGACCGGTACCAGGATCCGGCGGAGCCCGAAAACCAGACCTCCTGGCAATGGTTCAATATCAGCCGGAACCATGCGGAAAACCTCATCGAGGACCGGATGGAGGAGCTAAAGCAAAAAGCCGGCATCTCGGATTGACCGGCCGGTTTACCCCCCAGGAGGGTTCCCTCCCCTGAAGCACCTCGACGATCCCCATCGCCGCGTGCAGCCCCATGCGGTCCATCGCCTCCCGGGTCAGGGCGGCGTTGTGGGGCGTCGCGACGACGTTGTCCAACCGCAGCAGCGGATTGTCCCGGGCAGGCGGCTCCGGATCGAACACATCGATTCCGGCTCCCCGGATGACGCCGTTGCGCAAGGCCTCGGCCAAATCGTTTTCATTGACGACCTCGCCGCGGGATGCGTTGATGAAAACGGCGCTCCGCTTCATCAGCCGGAACTCTGTCCTGCCGATGCTCTTGCGGGTTTCCGGGGTGGCGGCGATATGGACCGTGACAAAGTCGGCTTCGCGGAACAGCTCCTCACGGGACGCCAACAGCGTGACTCCCTCCGGCCGGTCCTCCAGCCGCAGGAACGGATCGTACCCGATGATGCGCATTCCGAACCCAAGCGCCGCCTTGCTCGCGACCAGCCGCCCGATGCGCCCCAGCCCGATGATGCCCAGCACCTTGCCCTCGAGGTCCGTTCCTAAGTCCCGGTTGCGGATCTCGAAATCGCCGGCCAGGAACGCGCGGTTCACCAGCACCAGGTTTCGGGCGCAGCAGAGCAGCTGCATCATCGTGTACTCCGCCACGGTATTGCTGTTGGACAGCGGCGCGTACGTCACGTGGATCCCGTTCTCCTCGCAATAAACGACGTCGATGTTGTCCACACCGATTCCATGCCGGCCGATGACCTGGAGTCGGGGCAATAAGCAAAGCAACGCCTTGTCATACCGCGCGGTCCGAGCCAGGATCGCGTCGCAGTCCGCGGCCTCCCGGGCGATGGTTGTCGGATCCGACGCACTTCCGATGATCGCCTCGCACCCGTTCTCCCGCAGATAGTCCTTGCCGGGATCCGTGATGTCCTGGGGTATCAGCACGCGAAAAGCCATACGGTGACCTCCGTTTTCCTTTGATTATAGGGCATCCGCAGAGCCCGCATAGCCCGGCCGGCATATTTTCGCTATACTGGAACCCGGATCAACTTGAAGGAGAACAGGCCTTGGCAGAACCAGACAGGAGAACAATGGGTGTCGGCGCCATGCCGATCCGGATCACGGATCGCGACGGTCGTCCGTTGTACGATGGCAGGATCTACGGCCTGCCGATCCGCGAGGGTGTCGTCATCCAGAAAAGCATCGATTTTTTCAACGATCCGGATCCCTGCTACAAGCATCGGGGTGCGGTACACGTCCGATTGTGGACCGAATTCGAGCAGTTCCTGGCGCAGTCCGGCGAGGAGTCCGTCGTCGTCGACCGGTTGCCGGACACCCTGCGCGGGTATGTCGATTTCGGAGAAACCCGGGAGGATCATCCATGACCACTGAACAATCAATACAGGACATGACCGGCAAGATGAGCCGGTTCATCGCGCACGTCGGCAAGAAGCTGCCGGACGACGTCACGGCGAAGCTCGAGGAACTTCGGTCGCTCGAGACCGCTCCCCTCGCATCCGCCATCTACGACACGATGTTCCAGAACCAGAGGCTGGCGGAGGAACTGGACCGCCCGAGCTGCCAGGACACCGGCGTACTCCAGTTTTTCGTGCGGTGCGGCGAGAGTTTTCCGCTGATCGGGAAGCTGGAACGGATCCTGACGGACGCGGTGGTCGACGCGACGATCCACGCCCCGCTCCGGCACAACAGCGTGGAAACGTTTGACGAGTACAACACCGGCAGGAATGTCGGCAAAGGCACGCCGTCCATTTTCTGGGAGATCGTGCCGGACGACGACGGCGTCGACATCGACGTCTACATGGCTGGCGGCGGCTGTACGCTGCCCGGCAAGGCCATGGTCCTGATGCCGGGCGCAGGGTACGAGGGCGTCACGCAGTTCGTGCTCGACGTCATGACCAGCTACGGGCTCAATGCCTGCCCGCCGTTGCTGGTCGGCGTCGGGGTGGCGACCTCGGTCGAGACCGCGGCGCTGCTGTCCAAGAAGGCGCTGATGCGCCCGCTCGGATCGCACAATCCGAACGGGAACGCCGCGATGATGGAAAAGCTGCTGGAAGACGGCATCAACCACATCGGGCTGGGCCCCCAGGGAATGTCCGGCCAGGCCTCGGTCATGGGTGTCCACATCGAGAACACCGCACGCCACCCGTCCACGATCGGCGTCGCGGTGAGCACCGGATGCTGGTCGCACCGTCGGGGGCACATCCGTTTTGACAAGGATGGCGGTTATGCCATCTCGTCGCATTCGGGGGTGACTTTATGAGCGAAAAGAAAATCCTGCGCACACCGATCTCCGCCGAGGACCTTGCGGATCTCCGGATCGGCGACATCGTCTACCTGACCGGGCACATCGTCACCTGCCGCGACGTCGCGCACCGGCGGCTGATTGAATACGGCCGGGAACTGCCGGTCGACCTCCGGGGCGGCGCGATCATCCATGCCGGCCCGATCGTCCGCAAGATCGAGGGCTCCGAGGACAAATACGAGATGGTCGCCATCGGGCCGACCACCAGCTCCCGGATGGAGAAGTTTGAAAAGGATTTCATCCGGGAGACGGGCGTGCGGCTGATCGTCGGCAAGGGCGGCATGGGCGCGGACACCCGGGACGCCTGCCGGGAGTACAAGGCGGTCCACTGCGTCTATCCCGCCGGCTGCGCCGTGCTGGCCGCCACCCAGGTTGAGGAGATCGAACGGCAGGAGTGGATGGACCTCGGCATGCCGGAGGCGCTCTGGGTCTGCCGTGTGCGGGAGTTCGGCCCGCTGATCGTGTCGATCGACACCCAGGGCGGCAACATGTTCGAAGAGAACAAGGTGCTGTTCAACCAGCGGAAGGACAAAGCCTGCGCGGAGATCGTCAAGCACGTGAACTTCATCAAGTAGCGGGCATTTCCGTAAACGGGAACCGGCGCCGTACCCGATTGGGGTGCGACGCCGGTTTTGTTTGCCGGTTTTGCCTGGCTCGAAAAGCTTACGCGATCGTGATCAACACGACGGACTTGGAGGGCATCGCGACCGCCAGCCGGCCGTTCTCCGCCTGGAACCCGTTGAACGCGACCGGTTCGATGGCCGTCGGGGCGTCGAAGTTGTTGTGCGCGTTCATCTGGCCGGAGGTGAGCACCATGCCCGAGATGGCGGTGCCGGCACCGATGCCGTCGATGAAGCACTCGACGTCCGCGCCGTTCTCCGGGTCGACGTTGCAGAGCGTGATGTTGATCCGGCCTTCGGCGTCCTTCGAAACGGAGGCGTTGACCTTTTTGACTTTCTCGCCGTCGAACTCGTAGTCGTCGGACAATATGTCATGGTCGAGCAGCATCGCGTCCTGATGGACCTTGTACATGTCGTACACATGGTAGGTGGGCGTCAGGACCATCTTCTCGCCGGCGGTGAGGACGATCGCCTGCAGCACGTTGATCATCTGCGCGATGTTGGTCATGCGGATGCGGTCCGCGTGGTTGTTGAAGATGTTGAGGCAGGTGCCCGCGACCAGCGCGTCGCGCAGCGTGTTCTGCTGGTACAGGAAGCCCGGGTTGGTCCCCGGCTCGACCGCGAACCAGGTGCCCCACTCGTCGACGATGAGCGCGACCTTCTTGGCCGGGTCGTACTTGTCCATAATAGCGGAGTGCTTGTCCACCAGCTCTTCGGTGTAGTAGGCTTCGCGCATGACGACGTCCCATTCCCGCTTGGCGAACTGCGTCGCGGAGTAGCTGCCGACCTTGGGGTTCCGGGCATAACGCGCGTTTCCGTCCGGCAGGAACGTGGTCACCGAGGTGTCTTCCACACGGGTGTAGTAGTGCAGCGCCAGGCCGTCCATGTACATGCCGGCGTTTTTCATCAGGACTTCCGTCCAGTAGTAGTTCTCTTTTCTCGGGCCGGCCGCGATGCGGTACAGCTTGGCGTTCGGATAATCGCGGCAATACGTGGCGAAGCGCATGTACTCGTCGGCGTAGTACTCCGCGCGCATCTTGCCGCCGCAGCCCCAGTTCTCGTTGCCGATGCCGAAGTATTTCACCTTCCACGGCTGCTCCCGGCCGTTTTCGGCCCGCAGGAGGGTCATCGGCGACTTGCCGTCAAAATTCATGTACTCGACCCACTCCGACATCTCCTGGACGGAGCCGCTGCCCAGGTTGCCCGCGACATAGGGCTCGCAGCCCACCAGCTCGCAGAAGTCGAAAAACTCATGGGTGCCGAAGTGGTTGTTCTCCACCATGTTTCCCCAATGGGTGTTCAGCATCTCCTTGCGGCCTTCCTTGGGGCCGATGCCGTCTTTCCAGTGGTACTCGTCGGCAAAGCAGCCGCCCGGCCAGCGCACCAGCGGCACCTTAATCTTCTTGAGCGCCGCGACAACATCGTTGCGTATGCCTTTCGTGTTGGGGATGGGCGAATCTTCGCCGACCCAGATCCCTTCGTACACGCAGCGGCCAAGATGCTCCGCAAAATGGCCATAGATGTTTCGGTCGATTTTCGCGGTTTCACGGGTCCGGTCGATGGTCAGTCGGTTTGCCATGTCTTTTCGCTTCCTTTCGTTTTCAGGCTGTCCCGGAGCATCGGCATGAACAGTCCGCCCTGGACGGACCGGTTCTGCATGCTGCGGTGCCTCGCTGTCGAGGAGTAGTAGAAATCGGTGAAGGGAACCCGGTCGGGGGTGTCCCGCAAAAACGCGGCGACGGGCCCGATCAGGGCCGTCCGGTCCTCCGCGGTCTCCGCCATGGCGGCAATCCACAGGATCCAGTCGGTCTTGGTATAGTCCTTGCGCACATCGAGCGGTACGCCATAGGCGTTGGACATCCGCCTGTACCAACGGATCTCGTTTTGGATGAGTCCTTCCGAGAACAGGCCCGTGTCCCAGACCCGGTCCCAGACCAGGTTGTATTTGAGCGACCAGCCGTCGCCGTCGCCGAACGCGAGCGCGGTATGGTCGCCCGTCACCGCGCGGCTCTCGACGTCCGCAGCCATCCGGCGGGCACGCGAGCGATAGTCCCCGGCCTCGGCGGAGCGGCCCAGCGCATCGAGGATCCGGGCGAATCCCGCGATCCCCATGACCGCCTTGCCGGCGAGGTTGACATTGTGGGCGAGGTGGCCGCCGAAATCGTCCGTGCAGAGCTGGTCTCCCGGATCGGCACCATACTTCAGCAGGTAGCCGACCCATTTTTCCAGCAGGTCCATGTGCTCCGCGGCGAATCCTGCGTCGCCGGTGCATTGCAGGATCGCGGCTTCCATGATGAGCATGTTGCCGCATTCCTCCACCGGCATCTGGTACCTGTCGTCGTAGATGGAAATCCCTTCGGGATAGGCGTAGAAAGGCGGGTAGACCTCCCCGGGCTGCAGGCGCGCGCCGTTGGTCCGGACCTCGGCGCCTTCGGGCGCGCAAAGCGCGTACACCTGGCCGGTGGCGTAGGGGTACCGGCCGACGTCGTGCGGGGCGAAATCGCGGTCCCATACCGGCGTGCGCGCGAAACGGTAGACCGGACGGAGCATGCCGCGGACCAGTTCGGGGTTGAACAGCAGGTAGAGCGGCACCGAGGGGTAGCTGACGTCCACGGTGCCGATGCATCCGTTGGAAAAACACTCTTTGGACAGGAATACGGGCAGGCCGTCCCCGTCTTCGATCAGTTTGTGCGCGGCGATGCTCTGCCGGTATCCCGCCGCGCACACCAGGGCGTAGTCATCCCCGGCGATATCGGCGGCCCTGGCTTCCAGCTGGCTGTCGAACGCTTCGCACCGGGCGGTGATCGCCTCGTGTTCCCGTATGGCGGCACCGATCGCGTCGTAGACCGTCCGGCCGCCCCGGGCCCAATACCCTTTGCGCGCGGTTTCAAAGTACAGGATGGACAGGATGTCGTCGTAGGCAAGCAGGAAAAAGGCTTTGCGGGTTCCCAGCACCTCAGGCATTTCGGCCTGAGCCCTCACGCGCCCCCGCTCCCCGGCGGACTGCGGGAGAAAATCCACCGTATAAGCGGCGTCCGCCGGACAGGCGATGTGGAAATACCCCCAGTCGATGGTCACCCCATCCCCGGAATGGCCCAGCGGCGTCTGTACGGTGCGACCCATCCAGGCGGTCCGGTAGCCCGGGGTATGGAAAGCCGAGCCGAGGACCGGTTTCCCGATCGGACCGTCGTAGCAGAGGGCTTCATCCGCCTCCAGGACGACCTGCACGCTGTGCGGCATGCCGTCCCGTGACGAAACCTCGAAATCCATATACGAGCAGGGTCTGGAAACCAGGTCGAGGTCGTCCAGCAGCAGCGGTGTGCGGAAAGCCACGCGCAGGGATACACCGCCGGCCTCGAAACGGTAGGTGGAGACCGTCGCGGCGAGGTCCATGCCCGTCTGCGCCGCCGTCGCCCCGCAGTCCCGGATCCCCAGAAAACGGTAAGGGGTTCCGTCGACGACAATCCTGCCGTCGAGCGGCTTCTCCACGCCGGTCCAGTGAACGACCGCCGACTCATTCAGTTTGTCGGAGGGCGACCACAGGGAAAAGTACGGATCGCAGGTGACAAGGGGTGTGGAGGGGATCCGGACATCGGCTGGCATTCTCGGCACCTCGCAGGCGGATATCATAGCGCACGGCAGCCATGAAAACTTACGCCTCCATGGCTGCCGTGCATTATGTGGTTTGGTTGATCAGCAGTACGTCGTTACTTCATGAAACGGTCGTACGCAGCCTGGTTGATGGTGATCCATTTCGGCAGACCGGCTTTGTCGATCTCGGTCAGGTAGGAAGCCCAATCGGACTCGACCTTGCCGTTGACGATCCACTCGCTCATCCTGCGCTCGATGTAGGCGCGGATGTCGGTCTGGAGCTGCACCATCTCGGAAGACTCTTCAGCGGAATAGTACACAGGCATCATCGGATCCGGATCCGCAAACGGATGGCAGCGGGTCTGGACGAAAGCGACTTTCTTGTCGGTGGAGGGCAGCTTGAGGATGTTCTTGTAGGCGGAAGGCGGCATGGCGAGGATCTGGGCGGGGCACTGGGAGAAACGATCCTCGGCGACCGTCATGCCTTCGGGCGGTTTGCGGACGGACATCGTGCCGTCGGGCGCTTCGATGACGCGCACGCCGATGGGACCTTCGATGTGCTCGATGGCGTTGCGCACTTCAAAGTGATAATCCAGCCAGCGGGTGGCGACTTCCGGCGTCTCGCAGACTTTGGTGATCACGCCCCAGCCGCGGTAGGTGCCGGGCAGCGGCTGCTTGTAGAACACGGGTGCTTTCGCGACGGGGGACGTGAGCAGCGGCATGTACTCATACGCGGCCTTGTTGGTGGCGTTGGAGACGATGTCGTTGATGTCCCAGACCTGCGAATAGCCAACAACACCCGGCTCCAGGTTCAGCTTGTTCTGATAGTCCGCGGTCGTCAGGGTGAAGCCCTCGACGTCCATCAGGCCTTCGGCATACAGCTTGGCAAGGAACTTGACGGCTTCCTTGAATTCGTTCGTGGTGGCCTGGCAATACACCTTGCCATCCTTGACGTCCGCCCAGGTGGCGTTGAATCCCTGACCGCCGACGGCAAGGCCGAAGGAAGAAAGGAGATAGCCGAAGCCGTTGTTCTCGGTGATGAATTTGCTGAAGGCAACCGGGATTTCATCCGCTTTGCCGTTGCCGTTGGGGTCTCCGGTCTTGAAGGCCTTGAGGACATTGTAGAACTCGTCGGTGGTCTCAGGCATCGTCAGCTTGAGCTTCGTCAGCCAGGCACGATTGATGAAACCGACACCGTTGGTCGTCATCCACGGGCCGGAGTTGACACGGCCCATGCCGTAGGTGTTTCCGTCCGAAGCGACGATCATCTTTTCAAGTTCAGGAAGCTCCTTGTACAGGGCCACGAAGTTCGGCGCATACTTCTTGATCAGGTCCTGCATCGGGATGAAGGTGCCTTCGGGGCCGTACTTCGTCAGGTCGGCCGCAGTGACCTGCGACTCGATGATGTCGGGCAGATCGCCGGTCGCGAGCTTCAGGTTCTTCGTCTCGTTCCAGGCTTCGCCGGCAACCTGGACCCAGTCGATGTGAACGTTCATGACCTTTTCATCGTTCTGGACCAGCGGGATGGTGTTCAGGTCGGCAGGCATTTCCGCCCGGGCGTTCATCATGACCTTAAGCGTCACTTTCTCGGGGCAGATGGGATAGCCGGTGGGATTGAAGTTCTTGATGACCGGTTCGGTGGGAGCAGCGGTGGTGCCGACCGCAGTCGTTCCGACAGCGGTTGTCACAACGGTCGTCGGTGTCGTGGTGTCACACCCTGCGACGAGCCCGACGAGCATGGTGATGGCGAGTAGCAAAGCGAGTCTTCCGATCGTCCTCTTCATTCTTGATCTCCTTTCGCGTATAGCGCGAATCTTTGAGTGCGTTTTCAAAAGCCCTGTTCCGTCTCCTTCCTTTCGATTATGGTCACACAAACAGTCAGCACGGAAATATGTCCAGCCGTTTGATACAGATTCTAGACACCTGCACGAATTATGTCAATTCATTGCACAATGGCCTGTTGCAGACATTGTGAGCGAATTGTGCAGAGTGCACTAAATTATCGTTCATGTTTAGCGCACCTTTCACAACCTGTCAGGATTCCAGCACCAGCTCGGTGAACGTATACCCCGGAATCTCGAATGTGTTGGGGCCACGGCTGGACGGGACGTCATAACGGTACTCTACGCGGATGTTTCCCTGCGAGCGCATGGTCTCCTGCACCCGGCCGCCATCCGCGGACATCCGCTTGACGGCAACCTGCCGGAACTCGCGTCCGAGGGCGGAAAAGTCCAGCGAGACGCGGGTGTCCTCGTCGCACTTGTTGAGCAGGTAGACGACCAGTTTCGTCTCGTCCCCGTTCCAGGCCGCCTGGATCTCGACGCTCTTGAGGCTGTCCGGCTCGTACCCGTCGATCCGCAGCGCCCACTTCGCCTCCGAGCGGGACATGTGCTCGAACAGCAGTCCGCAGATCGGGAGCATGACCGCCTCTTTCGACACCTCGATGCAGGACTGTCCGGAGGTGTTGCACAGGTTGTTGAAACACATGAAGTGGACGATCCCGCCATACCGGTGGTAGTTCATCAGGTTGCCGACGAGGGTGAGTCCGTAGATCCAGGTGCGGCGCGCCTCGCGGATCGTGATGCCGTTCGTTTCGTAGAACGAGCGTGTAAAGGGGGCCAGGGTCCCGGGGCGGTTCTGCAGCGCCTCGGTGTCGGTATAGTAGAGCTTGTGGTCGTGCGAGGCGTTGTACGCCTGCACGATCCCGATCTTGCGGGCGATGTTCTCCGGCTCGCAGATGCGGTCCGCCAGGAACTCGACGGACTCGCCGCAGATCTCGAGGATCCGTTCGATTTTGGAGGAGTTGCCGTGATAGGAGCAGACACCGATCTGGATCGACGGGTCGACGGATTTCATCGCCCGGGCGTACTCGATGATCGTTTCCGCATACTCGACGTGCCCGAACCAGCGGTAGGTCTCGTTGTCCATCTCCCAGTACTTTACGTTGTACGGAGCGGGATGTCCGTTGGCGGCGCGGAGCCGGCCGTATTCGGTCGAGACGGCGTCCCCGTTGCAGTATTCCACCCATTGCCGGGCGCACTCGATGCCTGCCCGGATGTCGGTGACATGGGTCAGGTTGAACCCGTGCGGCTGCCACGCCGGCGGAAACCCGTCCTCGGTGTCGCTGAACAGGAACTGCTTCTTGGGATGGAACATGTTGACGACGAGCATCGCCTCGGCGCCTACCCGTTCACAGAGCTGCAGGAATTCGTCCGTCCCGACATCGTTGTAGTTGATGTCGCCCCAGAAATAGGACGGTTCCGGCTTGCGCCGATCCATCGGGCCGATGCCGTCGTGCCAGTCGTGCAGCGAGGCGAAGCACCCGCCGGGGAAACGGATGACCCCGGGGTTGACGCGCTTGAGTCCGTCGATCACATCCTGGCGCCATCCGCGGTCCGTACCGCAGGGCTTGAGCGAGAACGCGTCGGCCAGCACCCGTGCGCCCGGCGAAACGAACAGGCTGAACGTGGCCCACCCGTCGAAACCGGCATTGTCGAAGTCCGCCTCGAAGATCCGGCCGTCCCGCGGTATCGCGCCGAGCGGGAGCACGGCGAGGGGGTTGGCAAAGTCGATCCCCTCCGTCGCGTAGAACCGGATCTCGGCGTCAGCCGGACCCTCGCCGGCCGACTGCAGATAGCCGCGGAAGTGATAACGCTCCCCGCTTTTCAAGAACTTGCCGTCCTGGGCGACACCGCAGTAGCGCGTTTGCTCGAAATTGTGGATTGACAGGCAATGCCGGCCGTGGATCCCGCCCTCGACCTGCTCGACCGTCAGGCTGTAGAAAGGGGCTTTCTCCACCAGGAACGTGCTGTCCGGCGAGATGGACTGCGGCCGGTCGTGCGCGGGGCAGGCGTACCAGCGGTTGTGGTCATACCCGCTGTGGTACCACTCCTGTTCCGACCAGTCGCTGCCGACGACCTTGTCGCCGCCGAACCAGTTGTATGTGGCCGGCGTGATCTGGAAAAACTTCTCGAAGCTGCGGTTGAACAGCATCTCCGACCACATGCCTTCGACCTGGTATCCGAATCCCACCTCGATGAAGTTGCTGCACAGCAGCGGATCGACCGGAGTATCGGCGAACCGCTCCGGTGTGACACGAAAGACTTTCCTGCCGTTCTCGAACTCACCCGTATTCGTCATCTCCGCATTCCTCCGCATTCCCGTTTTGCCTGCATTCGCCATACGCATTCCCGCATCCGGTCCATCCGCTTTCATTGTGAACCCCATGCGTTATAAATAAAGGTGGAATGGCATATTTCGCAGGGGAAAACTGTTGAATCTGCCGAATTTTTTCAAATACAATCCATCACGCGCCCTCGCATGTATGATTATTTGTATCGGACTCAACGAATTCCCCATAGCAGACCGGCCTTTCGATAGTGTATGATGGAACAATAACGTTAATTCGGACATTTTTCAACAGGGAGAGGAGTCATCGGACACATGAAACGAAAAGAAAAGGCGTTCCGATCGTCATTTCGGCACAATTGGGGGTTGTACCTTCTGTTGCTTCCCGCCGTTGTTTATGCCCTGGTATTTCTTTATCTACCGATGGTCGGAGTCGTCATCGCATTCGAGGAATACTCCCCGACGAAGGGGTTTTTCGGCAGCCCCTGGGTCGGCATCAAGTACTTCAAGAAATTCTTTGAGTCCTATAACTTCTGGCAGATTTTCTACAATACCGTCACCCTGAGCTTCTTCTCCCTGCTGGCCACTTTCCCTATCCCCATCGTGTTCGCCCTGCTGTTGAACCAGATGCGGACGAAGCACTTGAAAAAAGTCGTGCAGACCGTGTCCTATGCTCCCTATTTCATTTCCACGGTGGTTCTGGTCGGAATGATGAGCGTGTTCCTGTCGCCCTCGACCGGCATCGTCAACATCGTGATCAAGATGCTCGGCGGAGACCCCGTTTATTTCATGGGCAAGCCGGAGCTGTTCCGCCCCATCTATGTATGGACCTCCGTCTGGCAGACCACGGGCCGGTCGGCCATCATCTACATCGCGGCGCTGACCGGCGTCAGCATGGACCTGCACGAAGCCGCGATGGTGGACGGCGCCAGCAAGCTGCAGCGCACCATCCACATCGATGTTCCGGGCATTCTGCCTACCGCGATCATCATGCTGATCCTCAACCTGGGCCAGATCATGTCGATCGGATTCGAAAAGGCCTACCTGATGCAAAACAACCTGAACATCACCGCGTCGGAGATCATCTCCACCTATGTCTACAAGATCGGCCTGCTGGGCGCCCAGTTCAGCTTCTCCACGGCGATCGGACTGTTCAACTCGGTGATCGGCTTTGTCCTGGTTATTCTGGTAAACACCGCGGCAAAAAAACTGGGAGAAACCAGTCTGTGGTAAGGGGGAGCATGTCCATGTTCGCAAAAACCAAACGCATCCGGAGTTCCAATGCGGATGTCCTGTTCGACTCGATGGTCCTGGTGATCATGATCCTGTTTCTGTTGATCTGCATCTATCCGCTGTACTTCATCCTGATCGCCTCGATCAGCGATCCGGTACAGGTCACCGCCGGCCGGGTCCTGGTGATCCCCCGCGGTCTGACGCTGGATGGATTCCGTCGTATCTTCCGGTACGACCGCATCTGGATCGGATACCGGAACACCATTTTCTACACGGTCCTCGGTACGTTCATCAATGTCGTGATCACGATCTGTGCCGGCTACGCGCTGTCGCGCAAGGACCTCAAGGGCCGGCGCGTCATCCTGCTGCTGTTTTCGTTCACCATGTTCTTCAACGGCGGCATGATCCCGACCTACATGGTGGTCAACAACCTCGGCCTGATCAACAAGGTCTGGGCGATGGTGCTGCCCAACGCCCTCGCGGTCTGGAACCTGATGATCGCGCGTTCCTTCTTTGAGTCCACCATCCCGGACGAACTGCTGGACGCGGCGTTCATCGACGGGTGCGGCAATCTGAGGTTTTTCGCGAAGATCGTCATGCCCTTGTCCAAGGCGATCATATCGGTCATGGTGCTGTTCTACGCAATCGGTCATTGGAACGCGTTCTTCAACGCGCTGATCTACCTGACCTCGTCGAAACTGTACCCGCTGCAGCTCATCCTGCGCGACATCCTTCTCGCGGCCCAGCCCGACGCCGCCATGATGGAGGACATCGCCTCCCTCGTCGAGAAGCAGAAACTGGCCGAACTCCTCAAGTACGGCGTCATCATCGTGGCCAGCGTGCCGGTCCTGATCCTCTACCCGTTTGTCCAGCGGTACTTCGTCCAGGGCATCATGGTGGGTTCCATCAAGGGCTGACGCCAGCGCCGAAAGGACGGTTTCCATGACAATCCGGGAGAAACTGCGTGCCGGCCAGAAAGTCTACGGCACCATGATCCGTCTGCAGCGCAACCCGGCGATCTGCTTTTATGCCAGGGACGCCGGACTGGATTTCCTGCTGTATGACTGCGAGCACGGCCATTACAATTTCGAGACGCTCCACGACCTGTTCGTCACCGGCAACGCGATGGGCTTTCCCAGCCTGATCCGCGTCGCCGAGCTGACAAAGGACTGGATCTCCCGCGCGCTGGACGCAGGCGCTTCCGGCATTCTGGTCCCGATGGTCGAGACGCCCGAACAGGCGCTCGAGATCGTCAAGTGGTCCAAGTACGCGCCCCTCGGGGATCGCGGTTACGGCAGCGGCCTGGCGCATTCGGATTACGCGGTCGGCGGCAGGCATACGGAAGTCATGCAGGCCAACAACGACAAAGTCGTCGCCATCGCGCAGATCGAGACCCGGATGGGCGTCGACAACGCGGACGCGATCGCCGGAACCGAGGGCATCGATGTGCTGCTGATCGGCCCCAATGACCTGTCCATCGCGCTGGGCGTGCCCGGCGACCTGATGAACCCGGTCGAGCTGGAAGCCATCGCCCACGTTGCGGCCGCCTGCAAGAGGCACGGCAAGGGATTCGGCGTCCACGCAGGCCCCAAGATGCACGAGAAGTTCCAGGACGTCGAGACATTCCTGATGATGTATTCGGACATGGACCTGTTGGCCACGGGTTTCCGAAACATCCGGACGACGCTTGAGAGCATGCAGGAGGCCCGTACATGAAGGCATTGGTGCTGAAGGAATACAACCGGTTCTCGTACGAGGACGTCCCGATGCCGGAATACGGCAGCGACGAAGTGCTGATCCGGGTCAAGGCCTGCGCGATCTGCGGCAGCGATGTCCACGGGATGGACGGCAGCACCGGCCGGCGCATCCCGCCCGTCATCATGGGCCACGAGGCCTCCGGCGTCATCGAGCAGGCCGGGGCGGGGGTCCGGGGATTCCGGATCGGCGACCGGGTGACCTTTGATTCGACGGTCTACTGCGGTCACTGTTACTTCTGTCGTCGCGGCGAGATCAACCTGTGCGACAACCGCCGTGTCCTGGGTGTCTCCTGCGGGGACTACAACTATCCGGGCGCGTTCGCGGAGTACGTCGCCGTGCCGCAGCATGTGCTGTATGCCCTGCCGGACAACGTGTCGTTCGAGCATGCCGCCATGGTCGAGCCGCTGTCCATCGCATTCCATGCGCTCCGGCGTTCTCCGGTGTCGTTGGGCGACACCGCCGTGGTCGTCGGCGCCGGCATGATCGGGACCCTGCTGATCCAGTTGCTGAAAATCGCCGGATGCGGCCGGATCATCGCCGTGGATCTGGTCCAGGAGAAGCTGGATCTGGCCCGGAAGCTGGGTGCCGACATCTGCCTCAAGCCGGACGAGGTGGATGCCGTGGCGGAGATCTTCAAGCTGACGGAAAACCGCGGCGCGGATGTCGCCTTCGAGGTGGTGGGCATCGCCCCGACCCTGCGTACCGCCATCGCCTCCCTGAAAAAAGGCGGCACGCTGACGCTGGTCGGCAACCTGAGCCCCTCTGTGGATTTCCCGCTGCAGGCGGTCGTCACCCGTCAGCTCACGTTGAACGGCTCCTGCTCGTCGGCCGGGGAGTACCCGGCCTGTCTGGAGCTGATTTCATCCGGTAGAGCGGATATCGAATCGTTCATCAGCGCGGTCGCGCCGATGTCCGAGGGCGCGGACTGGTTCAAGCGCCTGTATGCGGGCGAGCGCGGCCTGATGAAAGTGATCCTGCAGCCGTAGGTTTCAAACGGAATAATTTTTATTTTCAACACCGGGCAATCCATGTCCGGTGGATTTTTATGCGTCTCTCACGTACAATATACAAGAATTTATACGCGAGGAGATGCATCCATGGATTCATCACAGATCAAGATCCTGATCGGCATCGGCGCCTACCTGCTGTTCGCCATCGCAGTCGGCGTATGGTATGCCAAGAAAAGCAACACGGGTTCCGAAGAATACTTCCTCGGCGGACGGGGACTGGGGCCCTGGGTCGCGGCCATGAGCGCGGAGGCGTCCGACATGAGCGGCTGGCTTCTGATGGGGCTGCCTGGCGTCGCGTACTTCACGGGAGCCGGCGAAGCGGTCTGGACCGCGATCGGCCTGGCCATCGGGACCTACCTCAACTGGCGCATCGTCGCGGTCCGGCTGCGCAAGTACTCGGAGGTCGCCGGCAATTCGATCACGCTGCCGGACTTCTTCAGCAACCGATTCAAGGACGGGCGGAAAATCCTGATGACCATCGCTTCGGTCATCATCCTGGTTTTCTTCTCGATCTACGTCGGCAGCCAGTTCGTGACGTTCGGAAAACTGTTCGGCTATGTTTTCGGCGCGGAGGAATACTATGTGACCATGGTCGTCCTCGGCGGCGTCTTTGTTCTGCTCTATACGCTGATCGGCGGATTCCTGGCCGAGAGCATGACTGATTTCTTTCAGGGAATGCTGATGATCGTCGCCCTGGTCCTGGTGGTCGTGGTCGGACTGGTCCAGGCCGGCGGCCCGGCGGGGGTTGCGGAGAATCTGCGCGAGATCCCGCGGTTCACGGACCTGTTCGGCATCGCCGTGCCGGTCGACGCGGCCGGCGCCGCGGTGAGCTCCGCAGCCGGCAATGTCCAGGCGGTGGTCGGCGGCAAGGGCGTCTTTGGCGTCGGCAGCGACTACGGCTTCCTGAGCATTGTGTCCTGTATGGCCTGGGGGCTCGGCTACTTCGGCATGCC
>CAZNGQ010000029.1:0-17181 GCA_964572095.1 uncultured Oscillospiraceae bacterium | reverse complement strand
ACCCTTCGATATAATCCGGCCTGTTCCTGGCGTTTTCCGGGACAACGCGGCTGCACATCCCCATGACATATTCGACATGCCCGCATTTCTGATACAAAGGATCCGCATCCAGACTGAACCAGTCATCCATGTTTTGGAAGAATCGCGAGACGGCGACCGGATCGAAAAGATCCGGAAAATCAAATCCGGATGTCGCGACGTATCCGTTATCCGACTGTACCCTCGCCAGGCAGGATTGTATCCTCTGGATTTCCAAAAGCAAATCTTCGCCTAGAATCCGATCCATCAGAAATCCGCGGATTTTCATACGGAGATCGTCCAATACTGTCGATTCACCGTCCACCTCCGTCGTCCCGCTTTCGTCCGTATCATCCGGCGCAGGTTCCGTTCCGGTCAGGTAGTCCGTGAAATCGAACCGGGTCAGCCACTCCGATAGGGACTGCCCGATCGAATGCTGGGATGAATCGCCTAAATCACCTGTTGGTACGGTTCCCGAAGCCTTGTTCAGCTCTTCCACGACTGACTGGATGCGCGATACGACCTGGACGGCAAGAATCACCGGCAGTCGGTATCGCATATAGTCGTTGACGGCGGACTTCAATCCCGCAGGTTCGGTCACGGAATCGAACCGTTCCTCCCGGGCTGTCAAAGCAAGGTCCAGCGGGCCTGTCAGGCGATCGAAAACCGGCAGGGCGCCCGGACCGCCAGCAAGGCACGCCACTCCGTATCGGGCAGTCATCCCGCCGCCGCCTTCTACGAAGAACCGGCTGATCTGAGAGGATATCGCGCGGTAGATTTCTGCCTCTATCATCCGGTAACGTGCTGCCTGGGCAAAGATCCCGCAAAACGACAGGACCGCGGAGGACAGGATGCAGATGAAGAGCGTCGCCCCTTTCTTTGAAACAATCCGCATGCTCACGCTCCCGCTCGAGGGAGCGCCGTGCCGTCCAGCAGCTCCCGGATCCAGCCGAAGAACGGGGAGAGAATTCCCGAAGCCGTGCCGATCAGGCTTCTCAGCCGCTCCGGCGAGGTGGATACTGCGGAAATCGAACAGGTTTCAATTTGAATCCCGTCGACGGCATAGAGTTCTTCCCTGTCCAATCGGGCATAGGAAGCCCATGCTGCCGCAGCGGCCGTGTCGCGAAGCCGTCCATATGCCACAGGACCGGCCGCCACCAGCACGGTAACAAGGATCAGCGTGACGCCGGTACACAAGGCCGTCTCAATGGTATGCATAAAAAACCACCTCCCGCCTAGATTCTAGGCGGGAGGCGGCATATTTACCGGATCGTCCGGTCGACAGAAAGTCCAAACCTTTAGCGAAGGCGCGCTTTGTGATTCATTTCCAGCGCCGACAGGATTCCCTGCATCGCTTCCGCCACTTCGTCATCCGTCAGTGTACGGTCGGGCGCCTGGAATACCAGCGTGAATGCCGCCGATTTCTTCCCTTCCGCCACCTGCTTTCCCTGATAGATGTCGAAAAGGCGAACGGAATCCAAATAGGTGCCGCCTTGTTCCGTGATGGTCCGCAGCAAGTCGCCGGCCGCCATATCGCGATCGACCAGTATGGCCAGGTCCCGTGTAACCGATGGAAACCGGGGCAGCGGCCGGGCGGACCGTCGGACTGTCGAGCGATCGAGCAAGGGATCCAGGTAAAGTTCCATATAAACCGTGTTATCCGGCACGTCGAACGAATCCGCCACAGTCGGGTGCAGATACCCCATCCAGCCGATCCGGAGATCACCCGCCATCAAAGCCGCGGTTTTTCCCGGATGCAGGTAGGACGGCGTATCCGCGCCAGCGGCCAAAAAGTCCGCATGGGGTGTGCCAAGCCTGTCCTCCGCTTCTTCCAGCGCGCCTTTCAATTGCAGGAAAAGGGTTTCGCCGTCGTCCTTGGCGTATAGACAACAGGCAAGCGTCTTGCGTTCTTCCGGCAGGCCGGTGACCGGCAGTTGTTTCGGATGATACGTATATGCGATCTCGAAAATCCGGACAGCCGGAGCGGATCGGCTCGCATTAAGTGCCGCGACCCGGAGCAGAGAGGGCAGCATCGAGGTGCGCATCATCCCGTACTCCTCCCCGAGCGGGTTCCGGATCTGGATCGCGTCGCGCAGCGGGTCGCCCGCCGGGAGCCGCATCAGGTCCAGCACACGCGGACTCTCGAAGGAATAGGTGCAGCTTTCGTAGAATCCCTGGGACACCATCGCGTCCTTCACCGTTTCCTGCAGCTTTTGCCTTTCGTTTCGGCCGCCCTGCGTCGTTTCCTTCCCGGAAAGGAGCGTGGCGGGAATCCGATTGTAGCCGTAGAACCGGGCCACTTCCTCGGCAAGATCCGCGTCGCATAGAAGGTCGGGGCGCCAGGACGGCGGTAACACGGCTATCCCGCCGTCGGCACCGTCAGAGATCCCGCATCCCACCGCTTCCAGATACCCGCGGATTTCCGGCTCGGGCAGGTCGATGCCGAGCAAATCGTTGATCCGCTGCGGCATATATGCGATCCGGACGGCTTCCTTCTTGATCGGCCAGTCTTCGATCGCATCCGAAGCCGGTTCGCCGCAGCCGATCTGGACCATCAGCTCGCAGGCGCGGTCCATGGCGCGCATGCAATTCCGCGCATCCAGCCCTTTCTCGAAACGCGACGACGCTTCCGTCCTCATGCCCAGCCGTTTGGCGGCCATGCGAACGTGGATAGGATCAAAGCAGGCGGACTCCAGGAGCAAGGTCGCCGTTCCTTCATGGATCTCGGAGTTTTCTCCGCCCATGACTCCCGCGACCGCCACGGCGCCGGCTTCGTCGGCGATGACGCACATGCCCGTGTCCAATGCGCGGTCCGTGCCGTCGAGTGTCCGGAGCGTTTCGCCCGGAAGCGCGCGGCGTACGATGATCCGGCCTCCGCGCACGCGTTCGAGATCGAATGCGTGCATGGGCTGGCCGATTTCCAGCATCACGTAATTGGTGATGTCGACGATGTTGTTGACGGGCCGCATGCCGGCGTGGCGGAGACGGGAACGCATCCAGTCCGGTGACGGGCCGATCTTGACGTTATGGACGACCCGCCCGACATATCGCGAGCAGAGGTCGGGCGTCTCGATGGCGACCCGGGCACAGGACGATGTGGAGGGCCCCGCATCCGTCGTCGGTGCCGGAACCACAGGCGTGAAACGGGTGCCGAGAGTCACTGCGGCTTCCCTTCCCAATCCCTCCATGCAAAAGCAGTCCGGCCGGTTGGACGTGATCTCAAAATCGACGACCGTCTCGTCCAGGTCCAACACGCCCTGGATCCGCTGGCCGACGGCACTGGTATCCGGCAAGACCAGGATTCCTTCCGGATCGGCGTCCGGCAGGTCCTCCGCGGTCAGGCCAAGTTCCTGCATCGAGCACAGCATGCCCTCGGACGGCTCACCGCGCAGCGTTCCCGCATGGATGCGGGTACCGTCGGGAAGCATGGCGCCATCCAGCGCGACCGGTACGTGCTGTCCAGCTGCGACATTGGCCGCCCCGGTAACGATGGACAGCGGACGGGATCGTCCGACATCCAGGGAGCAGACCCGGAGCCGGTCCGCGTTCGGATGCGGAGCGACCGACAGGATGTGTCCGACAACGACGTTTTCGATCCGGTCTCCGGGACTTTCGACGCCCTCCACCTTGGAACCGGACATGGTCATGCGATCACAGAATTCTTTGACGGAAACCCCGATGGGTGTGAAGTCTTTCAGCCATCCGATGGGTGCTTTCATAGATCTATCCTCCTCATGGGGCCGTTTCAGCGGAACTGGCGCAGAAAGCGGATGTCGTTCTCGAACAGGTTCCGCACGTCATCGATGCCGTACCGGGCCATCGCCGTCCGGTCGATGCCGATTCCAAACGCGAACCCGCTGTAGACCGCTGGATCCACTCCGCACGTCCGGAGGACGTCCGGATGGACCATGCCGGCTCCAAGAAGCTCGATCCAGCCTTCCCCCTTGCAGGTGCGGCATCCTGTGCCCCCGCAGGTCCAACAGGTCACGTCCACTTCGCAGCTGGGCTCGGTGAACGGGAAATGGTGCGGTCGAAGCCGGATATCGGTGGCCTCGCCAAACAGTCGCTTGGCAAACAGCCGCAGGCAGCCGACCAGGTCGCCCATGGTGACGCCGCGGTCCACCACGAGCCCTTCGACCTGGTGGAAAATCGGCGAATGGGTGCTGTCCAGCGCATCCGACCGATATACCTTGCCCGGGCAGACGATCCGGACCGGGGGTTTCTTCTTTTCAAGCACGCGGATCTGGACGGGGGATGTCTGCGTGCGGAGCAGGATGTCGTCGGTGATGTAGAAGGTGTCCTGCGTGTCCCTGGACGGATGTCCCTGGGGGATGTTGAGCGCCCCGAAGTTGTACCAGTCCAGCTCGATTTCCGGCCCTTCCGCGATTTCGAAACCCAGTCCGAGGAAAATATCGCAGATCTCGTCGGCAGCCTTGCCCAGCGGATGGCGCGCACCGGTCGGCGTTGGGCGTCCCGGGAGCGTGACATCGATGGACTGGGCGGCAAGCCGGATTTCCAGATCCCTGTCCGCCATGGCCTTCGCCGCCGCAGTCCAGGTGTTTTCCATCTCTTCGCGCAGCTGGTTTGCCAGAAGGCCATACGCGGGGCGCTCCTCGGACGAGAGGCTGCCCATTCCGCGCAGAACGCCGGTAAGCCGGCCTTTTTTTCCGAGATAGCCGATACGCAAGTTCTCCAGGTCTTCCGACTTGACCGCGACCGACAGTCCGGACGCAAAATCCGACCGGATTCTTTCCAGTTCCCGTACCATCTCATTCATCTCGCAACCCTCCAAAAATACAAAAGCCTTCCATCCACACGGGACGGAAGGCTAACCTGCCGCGGTACCACCCGAATTCCATATCCGGCGAAAACCGGATACAGCGCTCAAAGCCATTTTCGCTGGCCGGACGTCAACACCTACACACATCCGGCTGCCGGATGCTTCAGCATGCCGCTCTGGAGTGAACTTCGATCCGGTCTTCCGGGGCGGCTTTCAGCCTACCGGCCACCCCATCTCTGGAAGGAAGGGAAACGGACCTACTCTCTCCGTCATCGCGTTGAAAAAATAGTACCACGCGGATGGGGTCCTGTAAAGCGATCGAAGGGTTACCGCAGATCGCCGGAATCCAGCCAGACGGTCACCGGTCCGTCATTGACCAGGGAGACCGACATGTCCGCTCCAAACAGGCCGGATCGGGTCGGAATCCCGAGTTTCATGAGAGACTCCAGAAAACCGTCGACCAGCACCCGTGCGGTATCCGGCAGTTCGGCGCGGTCGAAACCAGGGCGGTTCCCACGGGAACAATCCGCGTACAGCGTGAATTGAGACACTACCAGGATTTCTCCGGCATTGTCGATGACGGAACGGTTCATTTTGCCGCGGTCATCGGAGAATATTCGGAGCCGGGCGATTTTCGATGCCAGACGGTCGGCATCCGCCTGGCCGTCGCCCTTTCCGACACCGATAAAAATGAGCAGACCGCCGCCGATTTCGGCGACGGTCTGCCCTTCCACACTCACACGGGCATGCAGGACTCGTTGAACGACAGTGCGCATGACGGGTGTCAGTACGCGATGCCTTGCTCGAACATGGACGTGGCGACCTTGAGGAATCCGGCGATATTCGCGCCGACCATCAGGTTGTCCGGTTGTCCGTATTCCTTGGCAGCTGCCGCGGAAGCGGCGTAGATGCCGACCATGATCGCCTTGAGCTTCGCGTCGACTTCTTCGAACGACCAGCTGTACCGCATGCTGTTCTGCGACATCTCCAGCGCGGAGGTCGCGACACCGCCGGCATTGGCCGCCTTGGCCGGGCCATAGACGACGCCGTTCGCAAGGTATACCTCGATGGCTTCCGGGGTGGAGGGCATGTTTGCTCCTTCGCCGACGGCCTTGCAGCCGTTTTTGACCAGAAGTTTCGCGGATTCCGCGTCGATCTCGTTCTGCGTGGCGCAAGGAAGGGCGATCGTGCAGGGCACCGTCCAGATCTTGGAGCAGTCCGCCTCGTAACGCGCCTTCGGGCGTGCGTCCACATACTCTTTGATGCGGCCTTTCTTGGCCAGCTTGATGGTCTTGACAAGATCCAGGTCGATCCCGTCGGGATCGTACACATATCCATCGGAATCGCTTGCGGTGACGACCTTGCCACCCAGCTGGTAGACCTTCTCGGTCGCGAAGATGGCGACATTGCCGGAACCCGAGATCGCAACGGTCGCACCCTTGAAACCGAAGCCCTTGGCCTGCATCGCCTCTTCCATGAAATAGCACAGGCCGTAGCCGGTGGCTTCGGTACGGGCAAGCGATCCGCCCCAATTCAGGCCCTTGCCGGTCAGGACGCCGGTAAAGGAGTTGGTCAGGCGCTTGTACTGGCCGAACATGTAGCCGATCTCACGGGCGCCCGTGCCGATGTCCCCGGCGGGCACGTCGGTGTCGGGACCGATATGGCGGAACAGCTCGGTCATGAAGCTCTGGCAGAAGCGCATGACTTCCATGTCGCTCTTGCCGCGCGGGTTGAAATCGGATCCGCCCTTGCCGCCGCCGATCGGGAGCCCGGTCAGGGAGTTCTTGAGAATCTGCTCGAATCCCAGGAATTTGATGATGCTCAGGGTGACGGAGGGATGCAGGCGCAGGCCGCCCTTGTAGGGGCCGATCGCACTGTTGAACTGAACGCGGTAGCCGCGGTTGACCTGGACCTTGCCCTGGTCGTCCACCCATGTGACACGGAACATGACCTGACGTTCGGGTTCGACGAATCGATCGAAAATGCCGGCGGCAACCCACTCGGGATGACGGGCGGCTACGGGTTCGAGGCTCTCGAGAACCTCCATGACCGCCTGATGGAACTCCGGCTCGCCGGGATTCCGGGCCTTGACCTGGTCGAAAACATTTTTCAAGATATTCATCTTTGAATTTCCTCCTGCTTATAGCTGGCCTATGGAACGCTGTTTCCGGGCAAAACCGTACGCCATTGCACAGGATACCCGCATGGAATTTTAATCCTCCATAAGGCATCCGTCAAATAAATCGTGCAATATAAGCTTTTTTGACTTGCAAAACTGGGAAACGTCGATGATCGGTTTATCGGATGAGTTCACGCCAGTCCAGGTCGCCGCGGTCGATGGCCAGCACCAGCAGTTCAGCGGTGGCGATATTGGTGGCATACGGGATGCTGTTGATGTCGCATGCCTTCATCAGCGGATTCGGCGCATTGTAGTCTCCCACCTGCGGATCCCGCAGGTATATGACCGCGTCCACTTCGTTGTACATGGCACGGGACGCCAATTGGTCCATGCCCCCGGCGATGTCGGCCGGAAGTCCCGTCACATCAAGGCTGGCGGCTCCCGCCAGCAGTTTGGCCATGCTCTGCAGCGAGGAGACGTCGTGCCTCGAAAGGATGTTGCTGTAGGCGATGCAGAAATTGACAAGCAGTTCGTTTTTTCTGCTGTCTGCAAGCAGGATGATCTTCACGTGCGTACCCCCGTGATTTTGTTCACTATAAATAAAATTATACAAGAATATCCCAAGCTTACAAGGGCGAACCCCATTTGACGGTATTTTTGTGAGAAATGGACAAAGAAGCTTCCGTATTTTTTCAATGCAAGGACGGGGATGCTTCCGTTTGGGGCGCGGCTTCCGTTCTTGTCAGGAAATACTGCTTGTACATTTCATAATGCATGTCGATGATGATGGATCCGGCCGAGTCTTTGTTGATGACATGCGCAATCGCGATTTCGGGGTTCTCCGCCGGCGCGTACGAGATGATCAGTCCGTTGGTGTTGATGCTCGACGAGCCGAATTCAGCGGTTCCCGTTTTCAGGGCGACATGCACCGGGAAATCCTTGAAAAAGCGGTACCCGCCTCCGCTCGGCGTATGGCATACGGCGACCATACCGACGCGGATGGCAGCCAGGGTTTCCGCGGACGCCCCGACGGAGTGGGTTTCGCCGCCGCCGGTGAACAGCCGTGTCCCGTCGTAGGATGTGACTTCCTTGATCACGTGCGGGGTTACCAGGTTTCCGGTTGCCAGCGCGGCAGAATATCGGGCCAGCTGCAACACGGTGTAGGCATGATCGAACTGGCCGATGGAGCTCTGCACGGTATCGGCCGGATTCCAGATCTTGTCGCCCTCGTCGATGCGGGTCAGTGCCTTGTTCTCCGGATTGGAACGCATCCCCGGAATCTCGCCGGCAAGGTCGATCCCGGTGTACTCGCCAAGGCCGAACCGCTTGGCCCATTCATCAATGCGGTCGATCCCCAGCATCAGGCCCAGCTTGTAGTTGTAGGAATTGCAGGATGCCCGCAGTTCCTCCATCAGGTTGAGCCACCCGTGGGAGCCGAGACAGCGGAACCGCAGGTCGTCCATATCGACATATCCGGTGCACTGGATCGTTGAATACGGCGTGATCACTCCATTTTCCAATCCAGACGCCGCCATGCAGGGTTTAAAGCAGGATCCCGGCGCGTAGTTTTCCATGATGGCCCGGTTCAGCATGGGTTTCAACGTATTGTCCGTCAGGTAGGATTCCACTCGGGCTGCGGCGGCTTCATCCGACTCCATCAGCAGGAAATCCCGGGGATCGTAGGTCGGATAGCTCGCCATCGCCAGGATGTCGCCGTTTCTCACGTCGATCACGACCATGGCTCCCGCGTCGCTGATCGTATTGTCCACCCGATCCTGCAGGAGTTCCATCGCCCGGTTCTGCAGATCGGGATCGATGGTCAGACGCACACTGTTTCCGGGGACAGGGCTTCGGCCTGCGGATTCCGGGAAAAACGTCCCTTCCTCGCCGGCCGCCGTCCAGACATTGTAGGGACGGACACCGTCCCGGCCTGCCAGGTATCGTTCGGCGGACGACTCCACCCCCGCTTTCCCGATCGTGGCGTCTGAAGAATACCCCAGTGTTTTCAAGGTCTCGTATTCTTCTGAATCGACCGCGCCGACGTACCCCATCACATGCGACAGTTTCACGACTTCGTCCGTATAGGCACGGCGGTACTCCATTCCGGAGACCAGTCCCCGGAACCTGAAATTCTGTTCCTCGATGACATGGGAAGCCTCTTCATCGATTCCTTCGGCGATCAGAAGCGGGGTTCCGTTCCGGAACGCCCATTCATCGGTCATGATCCGGTAGCGCAGCCGCATGACGCTGTAGATCAGGGCATTGTCTTCGGATGGAGCCGCAGGGCCTGCCGTTGCCGGCGTCGCTGCGGCGCCGATTCCGAATTTCACTTCCTTGAGGTACCTGAAAAGCATGGCCGGATCGGTCTTGATGTATTCATCTTCAAAAGTAACCGTCGCTCTCGCGGATGGTTCCTTGAGCCCCAGTACCGTCTTTTGCCAGTTAATCACTTCGTTCATGTCCGCGGTGAACCGGATCGGGGACACGGCGAGAAAGTCGGAAAGGGATTTGTCATACTCGATCCCCTGGTTTTCCAGGAAAGCGGCCAGATCCGCGAGCATTGCGTTCAGTTCCGCGGACGTCAGGTCCGCGTTTGCCAGATACAGGACGCGGGTCTCGACATTGTAGGCCAGGGGGGTTCCGAACCGATCCGTTATAACGCCGCGCGGCGCGTGAACCGTGATCTGGCGGGAGACGCCCGATTCGTTTCCAACCACCGTATTTGCGCGTACCGAGAGCTGCAGTGAGGCGGTCTGGAAAAAAATCAGCGATCCGGCCAGCAGTACGAACGTGATGATCAAAACATACCTGCTTCGCAGAAATGAAAGCAGGCGTTTGGTGAAAGCGGGAATCGCCTTGGCCGCTGCGGGGTCCGAAGAATACAGGACTCCCTGGTGTTTCTCCACGACGGATTCAATCTTACTGTCGTTCCCGAAATCGGACTGCATCGGTTTTCCTTTCTCTACACAGGGTCCCTGGGTTTCAGCCGATAGGGGCCCGCCCGGTGGAACAGGATGGCGATCGGGAGGGCGATGACGGCATCGACCAGCATGGACGGGAGGATCCGGGTCAACAGGACCGACCGGAAGTCGTAATAATTTCTCCCAAGGTCTCCCAATGCGGGAAACAGGTAGGATAGTCCGATGGTCGCCGCGTGGAAGGTCAGGGATGCCGCCAGGGTTCCGACGGCGGCCAGCAGGAACGACTTGTGCAGCATATGCCCGAAAAGAAGGGCGGGAAGCAGGCCGGCGACCATCAGCAGGAGCATGCCCAGTCCCAGGATCCGGCCGGACTGCATGTCCAGCATGAATCCGCACAGCAGTCCGGTCAACGCACCATCCATCGGCCCGAAATAGTAGCCCGCCACGGCGGCGAGGATAAGGGCCAGGTCCGGCCGTACCCCATGGATCGTCAGGGTGTCCGGCCAGGTGACCTGAAGCAGGGACAAGCCCAGGATGAAGCACGCGTAAACGACGATCTGCCGAAACCGGGCGCGCGGCGTCATGTGGTTTCCTTGTCGATCATGACAAAAACGGTATCCAGGGAGGAAAAGACCGTATACGGCTCCAAAATGGCGGTCCTTTCCAGCGATGAGGCGTTCTCGTCGACCGAGACAACGGTTCCGATCGGGATGCCCGCGGGAAACACGCCGCCAAGACCGCTGGTGACGATCCGGTCCCCGGCTCGTATGGATGCTCCGGTCGGAATCCGGTCGATCCGGCACTGCCCGTTTCCCATCAAGGTGACATCCCCGCGCACACGAACGATCGCGCCTTCCGACCGTACGATCCGGCCCGAAGCGGCAAACCCTTCTCCCGTAAGAAGCAGGATCTTGCCGGAGACGGAATCCGATGACAGCACACGCCCGACCAGGTTGGACTGCGCATCCAGCACGGGATAGGTCTTCTGCTCGGTGACGGCGACCCCATCGCGCTTTCCGAGGTCGATTTTGAGAACGTCGAACCAGACGCCCAGTTCTTCTGTCAGGATCCGGCCTGCGATGACGTCGAAATCCGTAAAATCGTCCTTGATCCGAAACGCGGACTTGAGTTCTTCATACCGGCGGCCGTTTTCGGTCAAGGCGTTGACTTGCCTGCGCAAGTCGGCGTTCTCTTCGCGAAGCGCGCTGTTCTCCTGCTGGATCTCGCCGGAATCCTTGACGTTGCGATAGAAATCCGAGAGGTCGCTCCACACCCCTGTCACCGCTTTTTGCACGGGATCCAGGACAAAGGAGAAAGGCGATGTGACGCTATGAAGCGGACTGCCCGGGATGGAGGACAGGATGGCAAGGGCGACAAGCGCCAGCACGATGAAAACCAGCAGGACGATGCGGTTGACTCTCCCCTTTTTCTTCGCTGCCAATGGGTCTCCTCCCTTCTGCGTCAGGAATGCGAACGGTATCGGTCAGATTGATGATACTGGAAGTATCCGGGTGATTCAATCTACATCAGGCCACGCTGCTTCATGCTGATATACCGTCCTGCCGCAACGATGAGATGGTCCAGCACCCGGATGCCCAGCATGTCGCCGGCCTTGACCATTCGTTTTGAGCTTTCACCGTCTTCCTTGCTCGGTTCCGGATCCCCGCTCGGATGATTGTGCGCGAAAACCACCGACGAGGCGTTCACCTTGATGACTTCGCGGAAGATGTCCCTGGGACTGACTACAGCGGAGAACAGCCCGCCCTCCGAGATCCGGATCGTCCGGATCAGCCGGTTCCGGATATCCAGGCAGACAACGCGCAACTCTTCGCGCGGAAGATGGGACATGTCGTTGACAAGCAGCCTGGCCACGTCATCGGGACTGGCCACTTTCGTCCGTTCAGCCACACAGGCCGGTATGCCGGCCCGGCGGCCCAACTCAGCCGCCGCCTTGACCTGCATCGCCTTGACACGGCCGATGCCGGGTATGGCGATCAGTTCCTCCAAAGCAAGACCGTGCAGGAAGGAGAGCCCGGCGCCGGAATGGTCGAGGCACAAGATCCTCGCGGCCAGGTCCAGCGAGTTCTCCCCCGCCCGGCCGCTTCGTATGATGATGGACAGCAGTTCCGCATCGGACAGGACGGCTGCGCCTTCCCGTTCCATTCGCTCATAGGGGCGCTGTATCCTGGGCATGTCCTTGATCCGATTCATCCGATCCTTCACACGTTCCTCCCGTCGTCCTGTCCTGTCTCCAGGGAAGTTGACCGGAAATCAGAAAATGTGATCCTGGATCCTGTTCGAATCGCTCCATCATCGACAGCATCCTGCGCACAGGCAAGCCGATGACATTCTGGTAACACCCCCGTATACGGGAGACCAGCACCGCTCCCTGTTCCTGGATTCCATAGGCGCCCGCCTTGTCCATCGGTTCTCCGGTGGACACATACCAATCGATGATCCGCGCGTCCAGATCCGAAAACCAGACCCGTGTCGTCTCGACTTCTGTCCGGATCCTGCCGGATACGCCGAACGCCATGGAGACGGCGGTCATCACCCGATGACTGCGGCCTGACAGGATCCGCAGCATGTTCCGGGCATCCTCGGCATCCTCAGGTTTGCCGAGGATTCTGCCGCCGCAGGTCACGATGGTGTCCGCGGTGACCACAAAACAATCCGCACCCGGACAGGACTCCAGGAACGCGCGGCATTTCTCCTGTGAAACCGTTTCGACGTATGTTGCGGGATTTCGGTGAAACGGAACAACCGTCTCATCGAAATCCGGCAGGATGACACGGAACCCGTCCCTGCCGAACAGCCGCTCGAACGCTTCACGCCGACGGGGCGAGCCGGATGCCAGGATCAGACCCGCAATCGGCTCAGAACTCGGCATATCCGGTCGTCCGGGGATATGGAATGACATCGCGGATGTTGGAGACTCCGGTCAGATACATGAGCATCCGGTCGAATCCAAGACCATATCCGGCATGACGGGTCCCGCCGTACCGGCGAAGGTCAAGATACCACCAATAGTCTTCCGGACGCATGCCGAGTTCGAGGATCCTGTTTTCAAGCAGGTCCAGCCGCTCTTCGCGCTGGCTTCCGCCGATGATCTCGCCGATGCCGGGCACCAGGCAGTCCATGGCCGCAACGGTCTTCCCGTCGTCATTGAGCCGCATGTAAAACGCCTTGATCTCCTTGGGGTAGCCGGTGACGAAGACGGGTGCTTTAAACAGCTCTTCCGATATGAAGCGCTCATGTTCCGTCTGGAGGTCGCAGCCCCAGTCGCAGGGATACTCGAAACGGCTGCGGACTTTTTGCAGTTCCTTTATCGCATCGGTGTAGGTGATGAAGCCGAATTTGCTGTCAGCCACCAGGTGAAGGCGGTCCAGCAGGCCCGGCTGGACAAATTGATTGAAGAATTCCATCTCCTCCGGGCAGGAATCCAACACTTCGCGGATGACGAAACGGAGCATGTCTTCCGCCAGGCGCATGTCATCGCCCAGATCGGCGAAAGCGATTTCCGGCTCGATCATCCAGAATTCGGCCGCGTGTTTAATGGTAAAGGACCGCTCCGCACGGAAAGTCGGGCCAAACGTATAGACCTTGGAGAAAGCCATTGCGAACGTCTCGGCACTCAACTGGCCGCTGACGGTGAGCCTCGATTGCTTCTGGAAGAAATCCTTGCCAAAGTCGATCTCCCCGTCCGGGAGCAGCGGCAGGTCTTTCATATCCAGCGCCGTGACCGAGAACATCTGTCCGGCACCTTCCGCGTCGCTTGCCGTAATGATGGGCGAATGCATGTAGATGAAATGACGTTCGTTGAAAAACCGGTGGATGGCGTAGGCGGCAACCGAACGCACACGGAATACCGCGGAGAACAGGTTGGTGCGCGGGCGCAGATGGGAGATGGTCCGCAGATATTCCGGCGTATGGCGTTTCGGCTGAAGCGGGTATTCCGGCGGACAGGCGCCTTCGACCGTGACGGCGGAGGCCTTCATTTCAAATGGCTGGCGGGAACCCGGAGTGGAGACGACGACCCCCTCGCAGATCAGTGCGGCTCCGGTTCCCTGACGGACGATCTCTTCATAGTTGGACAGCGATTCCAGTTCAACAACGACCTGGAGATTCTTGAAGAAGGAACCGTCATTCAGCTCGATGAACGCAAACCGTTTCTGGTCGCGCAACGTGCGGACCCATCCCGCTACACGGATGGTCTTCCCGGAGAACGAGTCCTGCTGCCGGTAGATCTCCCGGATTGTCGTGTGATCCATCGTTGGATCTCCTTCCTCTCAGCCGCCACGCGGAAGCGCGGACTCTGCTTTAGCGTCCACAGCAGGATTTGTACTTTTTCCCGCTGCCGCATGGACATGGATCGTTCCGGCCGGGTTTTTCCCGGACCGCGATATGGGAGGTCCGGTTCTCTTTTCCGATCTGCCGGTGTCGTTCCGGAGAGAGTGCGTTGCTCCAGGACTCCAGTCCGACCAGCCAGTCGGCTTTGGCCTCGTGCATGTTCCACAACAGCTTCTCAAAGTCGATGTCCAGGCTGACTTCCGTCTTGTCCTGAAGGCCTTCCAGCTCGATCGGCGTACGAAGGCTCGTACGGATTCCGTCGAGGAATCCGGCGAAAATGACCATGTCCGACTCAAAACCCAGTCTGTCGGCCAGTTCCGAAGCCGGACCGGAAAAAGGTTCGGGGTAGGCTTTCAGAATCCGGTCATACGCCTCGGTTTCCAGTTTGTAATATTGCTCCATGAAAGCCGTGGCGGCTTTCGGATCGGCATCTGCCGCCAGGTGTTCGTTCCATGACTCGAAATATCCCATATGCTCCTCCTCAGTTGCTGATTCGCGCCGCGACGGCGGTCAGGAAATTCCCGGAATCCACGACCCGGATTTCCTTCGCTTTCGACAGGGGAGCCAGGTCTCCCGTCATGATGCCGTCTGAAAGGGTATCCATGGTTGCCCGCTCGATACGGCGCGCGATATCGGTCAGGGAGGCGATGTTGTCCATCTCGCCGCGCTTGGCCAGCGCTCCGGTCCAGGCGAACAGGGTCGCGATCGGGTTGGTCGAGGTTTTCTCACCCTTCAGGTATTTGTAGTAATGGCGTGTCACGGTACCGTGCGCCGCCTCGAACTCATAGACGCCATCGGGGGAAACCAGGACCGACGTCATCATGGACAGGCTTCCGTTCGCCGAGGCGACCATATCGGACATCACGTCGCCGTCATAGTTCTTGCAGGCCCAGAGAAATCCGCCCTCCGATCTGATAACGCGGGACACGACATCGTCGATCAAGGTATAAAAATACGAGATGCCGGTGTTCTTGAACCGTTCCTTGAATTCCATCTCGAAAACTTCTTCAAACAGGTCCTTGAACCGATGGTCGTAGATCTTGGATATGGTGTCTTTGGCGCCGAACCAGACGTCCTGGCAGGTGTCCAGCGCGTATGTGAAGCAAGAACGCGCGAAGCTGCGGATGGAGCGGTCGGTGTTGTGCATTCCCATCACGATTCCGGGATCGGAGAACGTATGGATCTCGCGGGTCTCCGTCGTGCCGTCCGGATAGGTGACCAGGATGTCGACGCGCGCGGGCCGGTCGATCTTGATCTCGCTGCTCTTGTAGATGTCTCCGTAGGCATGACGGGCGATCGTGATCGGTTTTTTCCACGAAGTGATGACGGGGTCGGCCCCGGGCATGAGGATCGGCGCGCGGAAAACCGTTCCATCCAGCAGGGCGCGGATCGTGGCGTTGGGACTCTTCCACATGTGTTTCAGCTGATACTCCGTGACACGCTGCGCGTTCGGCGTGATCGTCGCGCACTTGACGGCGACGCCCAGCTGGCGGGTGCGTTCGGCCGCGTCAACCGTAACCTGGTCGTCCGTGGCGTCGCGGTTGGCCAGGCCAAGGTCGAAATACTCGGTCTTCAGGTCGATGTGCGGCAATAGAAGGATGTCTTTCACCTGCTGCCACAGAATGCGGGTCATCTCGTCGCCATCCATCTCGACCAGGGGCGTTTTCATCTGGATACGGTCCATTGGGGCTACCTCCGCATGGCATTGCCGCCATGTATGATTGGAATGAATCGCTGTTTGCTCAAATATTATGGGACGAGGCGGGGTTCAAGTCAATGCACGCCGCCGGAACAACTCGCACGCCGCCACGATCAGGGTTTCAAGTGCCGACACATCCGGCATGCGCCCGCTTTTTACCGACCAGTCGTTCTCCTGGCACCGGATATACAGGTCCTCCAGCGCCACCGGTGACAATCCACGGGCCTGCGTCCTCAACCGGGATGCGACAAAGGGCGGGACACCGGCCATCGAGGCGAGCTCTGCGTCGGAACGCGCACCCAGCGCGATCAGAAGGTTACGCACATGACGCGCCAGCAGGAAACGGATCAGCGTCGTGGGTTCTTTTCTGAAGAGCAGGGATTCGAGCAGCTGCACGGCCTTGTCGAAACGGCCTGCGGCGATCGCGTCGGTCAGGTCGAAAATGCCGCCGCGGATATCCTGGACACAGAGAGCGTCGACCAGGTCCAGATCAATCGTTTTCTGATCGACGGATGCGCAGTACAGCAATAGTTTCACGCTCTCCGTGCGAATGAGACGCATCGAGGACTCGCATCGCTCGACCAGGCTTTCGGCGGCTTTGCGGTCGATGGCTACACCTTCCTTTTTGCAGATTCCGGCAAGCCAGGAGACAAGTTCCGGAGGTTTCTGGCGCTCGAACACCGCCAGCACGCCATGTTTCTGAACAGCCTCGACCAGGGAGCGCTGTCGTCGGTCCACTTTCTCCTCACGAAAAATCAGGCAGATCCCGTCAGAAAGGGTTTCCATCAGCCGGATCAGTCGGGCGGACTGGTCCTTGCCCTCTTTCCGGACAGGCTCGTCTTTCGACTCATCGCCCTCTTCAACCGCATCGTTTTCACGTGTTGCCTTTGCGGGTTTTCCAGCAAACAGTCCTGAGTTCCGGACGACCACAACCCTGCGAACCGACGCGAATGCCGGTGTGGACGCTTCTCGTTCCAGCCGGTCGATATCCGGGCGTCCGGTCCGCGACGAACCGTCCAGCCTCACACAGTCCACCGCCTCGAATCCGGGACGAAGCACAGCGGACAGGATGGCGGCGATCAGGTTGTCCGCGAGAAAATCCTCCTCGCCGGTCAGGACATAGAGCCGTGCGGCTTTTCCCTGGCGGACCTCGTTTTTCAAACCATTGAAATCCGCCTCTTCGGGTTTCTTTTTCAATCCGGTCGTCCTCCGAGCGCTTTATCCATCCGCAAACGGTCCTTATCGATCCGTATTCTCACCGCACCGTCATGATCTGTCCTCAGAACCGTTGTTC
>CAZNGQ010000028.1:0-17183 GCA_964572095.1 uncultured Oscillospiraceae bacterium | reverse complement strand
GACAAACTAGGAATAAACGCCTGCGGCGTTTATTCCTAGTTTGTCTCCCGCAGAAAATGCGATATTTCCAAATGCCATAGGCATTTGGAAATACGCTTTCTGCTCAGATGTTATTCCGTTTGCTCCCGCAGAAAATGCGTGATCCCCAAATGCATAGGGCATTTGGGGTTCACACTTTCTGCTGAGATACCTATTGCATTTGCTGGAACAGCGCCTCCAGATTTCGCGGGAGAGCGGCCATCCACTGGTTCATGCCCAGCATCCGCATTTTCTCCTGGAGGACAGGGTCAAAGCCGCCAAAATTGCCGCCGCCCAGGATTCTTCCGGTTTCTTCCTCGGAAAACTCGACCGGCCCGACGACGTTGCCGATGGTTTCCGCGTCCATCGGGCACGCCCGCTGGCATTCCAGGCAGTCGTACACCAGGTGGTGGACCTGCGGGGAAAGCCATTCCGGAAAATCGCCCGGACCCTCGTTGAAATACGACAGGCAGCGCTCGTTGTCGATCAGGAACCGGTCGGCCCGGATGGCACCGGTAGGGCAGGTATGCAGACAGATCCCGCAACCGTCGCAGAGATCAGCCCGTCGCAGGTCGGACCAGTCGCCGTCTCCGCACGGCAGGTCCGAGGCGTAGGCATACAAGGTGAAAAAGCTTCCCATACCGTCCACATACGTGATGTTGTTTCGTCCGTAGACAGCCAGCCCGCTCCGCACGGCCAGACGTTTCAGCGGCAGGTCCGGCATGGGATGCAGATGAAAGCCGCGCGGCTCCAGAAATCCGGCAAGCCACCTGGCCGATGCGGTCTGCGGCTCCTCCTCGCCAGGTGCGTACCGGATGAGGGAAGCCACCGGATATCGGCTGCCCTGCCATTGGAAAACCACCTTGGCATAGGCTGGGTTCGGAACCGCGAGCATCAGGATGGACGCGACGTCGAAGCCGGTGTCCGGGATGTCGAATCGGTACATCTTGTCGACGATGTATTGCTGGAATCCGTTCAGGGTCTCGTGTCTGGCAAAGTCCCCGATCTCCTGCCTCAACTCCTCCAGACGGAAGACCGGCAGGATCCGCATGCTTGCGCCATGGTCGCGTATTGCCTGTTTCAATGCCTGAACCATCTGGATTCCTCCCCGGAGCCGCTCACTTCCCAACCATTATAACCCTGGCCCACCGCTCCTTCCTGTTTGACAGCCGCGGGCGCGTGGCCGTATACTTTCTATCATTGAAGCCAGGAAGGCTTCCCCGGTCCCGACCGTTTCACTTCCCATGAATCATGCAACCACGAAGGTTGTTTGGCCGCCATACGGCCGACCCGAGTGGTTTTTTATTGTTCCTGGAGGTTTACCGAATGCACATGGCTGATGCCCTTGTTTCACCGGTCGTCGGCGGCGTGATGTGGGCCGCGACGGCCGGGATCGCCGCCCTCTGCGTCCGCAAGCTGGAAAAGAGCAATCTGTTCGAGAGCAAAAAGGTCCCCTTGATGGGCGTCATGGGCGCGTTCGTCTTTGCGGCGCAGATGATCAATTTCACGATCCCCGGCACCGGCTCGAGCGGGCATCTCGGCGGCGGGCTGCTGCTGGCGGCGATGCTGGGCCCGCAGGCCGGGTTCCTCACGATGGCGGTCATCCTGACGATCCAGTCCCTGTTCTTTGCGGACGGCGGGCTGCTCGCGCTGGGCGCCAACATGTTCAACATGGGCTTTCTCACGTGTCTGGTCGCCTATCCGATGGTCTTCCGTCCTTTCCTCGCGAAAGGAGCCGGCAAGGTCCGCCTGTTCGGCGTGTCGCTGCTGGCCTCGGTCGCGGGACTCCAGGCCGGCGCGCTGGGCGTGGCGCTCGAGACGCTGGCCTCCGGCAAGACCGAGCTGCCGTTCGGCACGTTCGTCCTGCTGATGCAGCCGATCCATCTGGCCATCGGGATCGTGGAGGGCCTGGTCACCGGCGCGCTGCTCGTTTTCCTGAACCAGGTCGAGCCAGGCGTCGTCACCGGCATCCGGCTGCCGGTTCCCGGACAAACGCCCCCGGCCGCCCTGCCTAAAAAAACGCTCGCGATCGTCGCGGTACTGGCCCTGGTCTGCGTCGGCGGCCTCTCCTGGTTCGCCTCCGCCAATCCGGACGGGCTCGAGTGGTCGGTGTTCAAGACCGCCGGTGTGGAGGAACTCGAGGCGACCGGCGGACTCCACGCGTCGCTGGGCGACCTCCAGGACAAGACCGCGTTTCTGCCGGACTACGACGGCACGACGCTGTCCGGCCTTGTCGGCGGGACGATGACGCTTGCCCTGGCCGGCCTCGCGGGGCTGTTGCTGTATCTGCCTAAACGCAGGAAACGGCGGCGAAACGAGTGAAGGGTTCACCCGACAAGGCGCTGACCGACATCCGGATCCTGGAGGAGTTGGCGGAAAAGGACACCCCCGTCCACCGACGTCATCCGACCGTGATCCTGCTGGTGACGCTGAGTTATATCGTCACGGTCGCCTCGTTCGGAAAATATGAGCTGTCCGGCCTGCTCCCCTTGCTCTTTTACCCTCTGTCCGTTTTTATCTACGCCGAGATTCCCCTGCGGACGATCCTCGTTCGCATCCTGCCGGCTCTCCCGCTCGTTCTCGGCATCGGCATCCTGAATCCGCTGTTCGACCGTCAGCCGGTCGCGGCCGTCGCCGGGATCGTGGTCACGGCGGGTTGGCTGTCGTTCATCTCCATCGTACTGCGGTGTGTCCTGTCCGTTGTCGCCGCCCTGCTTCTCATCTCGGTCGTCGGGACCGGGGGCTTCTCGGCTGCGCTGCGGTCTCTGGGCATTCCGCGCCTGATTGTCGCGCAGTTCGTGCTGACGTTCCGCTACCTGCACGTGCTCGGGGAGGAGGCATCGCGCATGAGCCTCGCCTGGCGGCTGCGCTCGGGCGGTCGCCGCCGGATCCAGCTGCGGGAGTGGGGGCCGATGGTCGGGCAATGGCTGTTGCGCACCCTTCGGAGGACCGACCGATTATACCAGGCGATGCTTTGCCGGGGATTCTCCGGGGATTTCCCGCTGGGCAGGACGCGCCGATTCACCCGTGCGGATGCGCTGTACCTGGCCGGCTGGTGGCTATTTTTTCTCCTTGTCCGACTCGTTAACCTGCCGCAGGTTATCGGCGCGCTCGTCCTGGCGTCAGGACGCTGACCTCTTATAAGAAAGCAGGGTTTGGATCATGTCGATTCTAAATATGAATAACGTGACGTTCACCTATCCGGACGGGCATCGGGCGCTTACCGGTGTCTCGCTCGACATCGAGCCCGGCCAGTCGGTCGGACTCGTGGGAGCGAACGGCGCGGGCAAGTCCACGCTGCTTCTGATGCTGCCCGGCGTGCTGACGCCGGACTCCGGGGAGATCCGCGTGGACGGCGTTCTGCTGGAAAAATCGACCGTCGCCTCGGTGCGGCGTTCCGTCGGGCTCGTTTTCCAGGACTCCGACGACCAGTTGTTTACCACAAACGTCTATGACGACGTCGCGTTCGGCCCGCGCAACCTGGGCTTGTCCGAGGAAGCCGTGCGCGAGACCGTCGATGCGGCGCTGGCATACACGGACATCGCCCGGCTGGCCCGGCGCGCGCCGTACCGGCTGTCCGGCGGCGAGCAGCGGCTGGCGGCGATCGCGAGCGTGTTGAGCCTGGATCCCGGCCTGCTGGTGATGGACGAACCTTCCGCCTCGCTTGACCCGCGGGCGCGGCGCAAGATCATCGCGCTGCTCCGGCGCCTCCCCCAGGCCAGGATCGTCGCGTCGCACGACCTCGACCTCGTGTGGGAAGCCTGCGAGCGCGTCGTCGTTCTCGCGGAGGGACGGGTCGCGGCCGACGGCCCGACGCGGGAGATCCTGTCCGACGCCGCCCTGATGGCGTCCTGCGGGCTGGAGCGCCCGCTGCGGTTCGGGGACGCGCCGGCGGCGGACTGACGGCTGCTCTCCGCCGCTCCCGATGAACGCTATAGAAAAGGCTCTCCGCTTTTGACGGCGGAGAGCCTTTCAGTTAGGCCAGGCTACTCTTGTTACTGGATTTCGGCGGAGGTCTGGGTCACCCTTGGGACATCCTCCCCGAGGATGATGGTCAGGGTGAGCTCCTCTTCGGTCTCCGTCCGGTAGATCTTGGCGACGATCGGATCGCCGGCCTTGTGCTCTTCCTTGATGGTGTTCAGCTCGGCGACCGTGGTGATCGCCTGACTGTCGAACTCGACGATGATGTCGCCTTCCTGGACGCCGGCGGTCTCGGCCGCGCCGCCCTTTTCAACACTGCCGACATAAACGCCCTGCGGCCAGCCGTAACGCTGCGCGATCTGCTCCGGGACGCTCTCGCCGCTGATGCCGATGACCGGGCGGCCGGTGACGTAGCCGCTGTTGATCAGTTCCTCGATGATCGGCTTGGCGGTGTTGACCGGGATCGCGAAACCGAGCCCCTCGACCCCTTCGCCGGAGTTCTTGGCGGAATTGATGCCGATGACTTCACCGTACGAGTTGACCAGCGCGCCGCCGGAATTGCCGGCGTTGATCGCGGCATCGGTCTGGATGAGGCTCATCGTCTGGTTGTCGATCGTGATCTGGCGGTTCAGGGCGCTGATCACGCCGACGGTGACGGTGCCGGCGAGTTCACCGAGCGGGTTGCCGATGGCTACGGCCAGCTCGCCGCGGACCAGCTGGTCCGAGTCGCCCAGCACCGCGAACGGCAGGTTCTTGGTCGTGCTGATTTTCAAGACCGCGAGATCGGACCGCGTGTCCTTTCCGACCAGCGTGGCGTCGTAGCTGTCGCCGTCCTCGGTGACGATCGTGATGCTCTTGGCTCCGTCGACGACGTGCGCGTTGGTCACGATGTAGCCGTCCGCCTTGAAGATGATGCCGGAGCCGGCGCTCTGCGAGGTGGTCAGGCGGCCATAGAACGACGTGACGGTTTCGGTCGTGATCGCGACTACCGCGGGCCCGACCTTGGCGGCGATCTCATAGGTCTTGAGTGCGGTCCGGTTCCCGCTCGAAGGCAGGGCGGACAAGTCGTCGATGTCAAACGTCCCTTTGGTCGTCGGCGAGGTCGGCTGGGTCTGGGTCTGGCCGGCCACGGTCGTCGGCGAAGTCATGCCGCCGGGCAGCGCGGTGTCGGGACGCGTGAAAAACCAGACGGCCAGGCCGCTGACGGTGCTGAATATCAGGGCGGTTACCAGAAAGACCGCCAGGATGATGGTGGTCGACTGCTTTTTACCGGAGGGGGGACGTTTTACCGGCGCGGGATCGGGTTGGTATGCCGGACGGTACTCCGTCTGGGGTTCCTGGGCGACCGGGCGCTCGTTGGGATCAAAATCGGTCATGCTGATCACTCCTTTTGCTGTGCCGATGTCGATGTGGCTGCATCAACCGTTTCTCTTTACACGCTTATTCTGAACCCATTTCATGGTAACAGTCCTGCGCAATCATGGAAGATCGTGAGCGGATTGTGACGATTCTGTGGCAATGCCGGGAGAGCGGACTTGCGGCGGCTCCCCGTACAAGAGTATAAATGGGGTGTGAACGGAGGGTTTCAACCCATGAGAGAAGAGCGCTACGGGATCGCACTCGCCGGCGGCGGTTCCAAGGGCATTTACGAAATCGGCGCCTGGGAGGCCCTGCGGGAGCTCGGGGTTCCGGTCCACGCGGTTGTGGGCACCTCGATCGGCTCGGTCAACGCCGCCTTCATGGCCCAGGGGACCTATGAGCGGGCGCTTGAGATGTGGCAGACCATCACGGTCGACCAATGCCTCAATCTCCCCGAGGATGTGGAATTCAAGTCCGCGGACGTTATGAGTCCCCGCAACCTGGATGTCATGGTGGACATCATCCGCAAGCGCGGCCTCGACACCGCCCCGTTCCGGGCGACGATCGAGCGGTATGTCGACGAGGACGCGATCCGGTCGTCGGACATCGATTACGGGCTGGTGACCTATTCCCTGACCGATCTGGAGACGGTCGAGGTGTGGAAGGAATCCATGCACCCCGGCATGCTCGTCGACTACATCATGGCCAGTACGCGCTATCCCGGGCTCAAGTCGGTCGCGATCGGCGGACGCACGTATCTGGACGGCGGATTCGGGGACAACCTGCCCGTCGCGATGCTGCGCCGACGGGGGTTCAAGAACATCATCGCGATCGACATCCGCAGCGGTTCCACGACCCGGCCGCTGGAAACGGAAAACATCCGGCTGACCCATATCCACAACCGGATGGACCTGGGGACGGCCTTCGACCTGACCCCGTCCGTACTCGAGACCAACCGGCGGCTCGGCAGGTTGGACACGCTCGTGACGTTCGGCCGGATCGACGGCGACTACTACTATTTTGCCTGCGACGAGTACCAGGCGATGAAGCGCTTCTATACCTATGACCTGCTGCTCGGTCTGCAGCAGGCCGCGGCCGTTCTCGGGATTCCGCGCGACCGCATCACGACCTGCGACCAGTTCGTGTCGGAGATCGAGTCCGCGCGACGGACGCTCTACCTGGATTACGAGCGGGAGCGCACCGCGATGAACATCGACTCGCTCGTCTCGACGATCATGAAAGGCCGCCTGCGCAATCTTTCCGCCGCCATGACCGCCGAACCCCGCATGAAGCTGGCCTTTCTGCTGGAGCTGTATGAAAAAGACCAGGTCGGACGTTTCAATGTCCCGATGAAACTGTTCGGCTCGGTCCGCGCCGCGGCCGAGGCGCTGCACGCAATGGACAGCAGACAAATGTGGCACAAACGGTTACAATAAGAAACCAGTGCCCTAAGAAAACTCGCCCATGTCATTTTCCGGAGGTCTCGCATCCCGTCATGAAAAGAGAGCCATTCCACTCACCACTCGCCAAAGAAGGCCTCGGTGCCGTCTCGGCCTTGATGGCGTTGACGGTCATCCTGTATGTCGCTTCGCCCTGGGCCGCCCTGCCGCCACTGGTCCTGACGCTGTTTCTGCTGTGGTTTTTCCGCAATCCGCGACGCCGGGTCGAGGCGGATCCAACCGTGCTGCTGAGTCCCGCCGACGGCAAGGTCATGTCCGTCGTTCCGGTCGCGCACGATGATCTGCTGGACGCGCCGGCGATCCGGATCTCGATCTTCCTGTCGGTCTTCAATGTGCACATCAACCGCGCGCCTTGTTCCGGCACCGTCGCGCGGATCAACTACCGCGAGGGCAAGTTCCTGCCGGCTTACAAAAGCCACGCGTCGGAATTGAACGAGCGCAATGCCGTCGTCATCGACTGCGCCGACGGGCGCGGGCGCGTGCGTGTCAACCAGATCACGGGCCTGCTCGCCCGCCGCATCGTCTGCGACGTGCGCAAAGGCGACGCGGTCGTCCAGGGCACCCGGTTCGGCATGATCAAGCTGGGCTCATGCACCGAGCTGATCGTCCCGCCCGACTGCGGGATCCTGGTCAAACCCGGGCAGGTCGTCCGGGCCGGCCGCACGGTGCTGGCAAAATGGCGGTAAGGCGGCGCGTCCCGCGCCTGCCGCGCCTGCCGCGGGCGGCCCGGATCCCCGCGCGTCCCCGTCGGCCGATCCGCATCATCCAGCTGCCTGCCGGCGTCCGGCGGCTGGGGCGTTTCCAGGAACTGGACAACCCCATCCGGAGAAACCTGCCCAACGCGATCACCATGTCCAACCTCGCCTGCGGCGTGCTCGCCATCATGGTCGCTTCCTCCGGCGACCGGATCAGTCATGGCACCATCGTGGACAACGCGACCCGCATCTATCTCAGCTGCCTGCTGATCGTCCTCGCCGCGATCCTGGACCGGTACGACGGCAAGATCGCCCGGCTGCTCGGGGCGGAGAGCGATTTCGGCAAGCAGCTGGATTCGCTGTGCGACCTGATTTCGTTCGGCATCGCGCCGGCCGTCATCTCCTGGCAGCTGCATGCCTCGTTCCTGCCCAGCGGGCCGTGGCGCGCCCTGGGATACGCGGCCGCGGTGGCTTTTCCGCTGGCCGGGGCGTTCCGGCTGGCGCGGTTCAACCTGACAACGGACACCACCTGTTTCCAGGGCGTGCCGATCACGCTCGCGGGATCGCTCCTGATCCTGTACAGCCTGGTGGAGACCTACCTGATGTTCCGCGGCCGGTTCGGGCCGGGGCACATCCTGGCCGCCGGCATCCTGGTCTTTTTGCTGTCTTTCCTGATGGCCAGCCGGATCCGCGTCCCAAAGCGGTAGGGCCGGACGGTATATTTTATCAAGATAAAAAAGGCGCCATGAACGGCGTCTTTTCATTTCAAAGAACGGGCGAAGAAGCATCACTAATATGGATGGGCGAAGAAGACGCCTCCGGCGACTTCTTCAGGGCTGATGAGGCATCTCCGATGCTTCATCAGCCAAGACTAGCCTAACCAACCGAATCGGTGGAAGACCAGCCGGAACAGCACAGTGTCATACGTCCACTGGATGATGCGCATGCCCGCGAGGATGATGCGCGGCGCGATCAGGCTGACCAGCGCGATGCCGATCCCCATCAGCAGCAGCGACAGCCCGCCGATCACGATGCCGATGATCATGCCGATGCCGCCGGAATACACGTCGGTGAACCGGTCGATCATACCGCCGAGGTATTCGTTGAAAAAGACCATGGCTTCCGCCTGCAGCGCGACCAGGTCGAGCTTGAACCCGGCCAGCAGGATATTGACCGGCACCATCATCCCGGCCGCGATCTTGACCAGCTGCACCAGCAGGATGGCGATCCGGAGCGGGAAGACGCATCGGTAGTAGTATCTCGATATCACCGGGGAAACGAGTGTCAGCGCGATATAGGCAGCCAGTGACAAGCGTAGGGAGCCCGGGGAAATCGCGGCGCTCTGCGTGCCGGGCAGCAGGACGATCGCAATGATCGCGGCCCATACCACCAGGCCGACCCCAAGGATCAGCCCGCCGTGGCGGCGGGTCTCATAATCGGTATCGCTCCAGAGCGGGCCCAGAAGGAACCCTTCCCAATAATCCAAACGAACCCTCCATTTCCCGACAAGGCGGGGTGCGGTCTACCGTATTTTATCAGATCGGGCCGATTCCTCACAATCAGGGTGCCAATATCCGGATTTTCAGGTATCATGATGCGGATGAAAAAAACATACCGCTATGAACTCCACCTGCACACCGCCGAGACCAGCCCTTGCGGGCAGGTTCCGGGAGCCCGCTGCGCGGAACTCCATGTTTCCGCAGGATATGACGGGGTCTGTGTCACCGACCACTATTTCCGCTCGCTGCTCGACGCCTTACCCGGCCGGACCACAGCGGAACGGATCCACGCCTGGATGGCCGGCTACCGCGCCGTCCGCGGCGAGGGCGACCGCATCGGTCTGGACGTCCTGCTTTGCATGGAACTCCGGTTCGATGACAGCGCCAACGACTATCTCGTCTACGGGATCACCGAGGAGCTGCTGCGGGATCATCCGAACCTGTATGCCATGGGCCCGGAGCGTTTCCATGATTTCGCCGGGCGCCATGACCTGTTTTTCGCGCAGGCGCACCCCTACCGGAACGGATGCGCGCCGGTGGATCCCGCATGGCTCCACGGCATCGAGACGTTCAACGGGAATCCCCGCCACGACAGCCGGAACGGCCAGGCGGAGGCGCTGGCCGATCGTTATGCCCACATCGTCCGTCTCGCCGGATCGGACTTCCATCAGGAGTGCGACCTGGCCGGCGCTTCGGTCCACCTGTCAAAGCGTGTGACCGTTTCCCGGGACCTGGCGCGCCTGCTGCGCGAAAACGGGGTCGCATGGCACGAGAAGGCCTCTCGCGAGAGCAACCGCTGACCTGTCCCCTGCTGCATAAAAAAACCGCCCGGCATGTTGCGTCGGCGGAATCGATCAGGCTAGCGCTCTATTGTTTTTATAAAGGAACCTTTTTTACAGATCAAACGACGTCCGTGAAATATCTTCAATCAAAGCTCGAAAGGAATCCCAGCGGGGCGGAAACGCGTCGGTTCCGTGGCGTTTCAGGCTGCGTTCCGGAGTCTTGATCACGACGGACCAGGAACAGCGTCCATGGGGTACGCTCGCCTCCTGCTCCGGCTGGTAGCACGTCCGCCACTTGAGGATCCCGGCCTCGGCCAGTCCGTTGCGGATCGCCTGTACGGCATCGTGGCTCAGGGAACGCGTGAAGTCGTTGATCCAGTGGTTGCTGTCCTTCCACGTGATCAGCCCGCGATCCATATCGATGCTGACCGCCAGGCTGCCTTTACGGTAGCGGCAGAACTCGGTCTCGATTCCATGGATCTGCTCGTAAGTCGCCATTGATGTCGTGCCTCGGTTGAAAAACAGTGGCCGTCCAAGCGGTGGCCGCACCACAGTCAAAGAGAATTCAAAAAGCGTCGGTGAGTAATGATTATACCCTTTTGTCCCCTTTTTACAAGCCGGAGAACAAAGGGGAGGCGGTCCCCGCTCCAGGCACGGACCGCCTCCCCGCCGCATCGCAGGGTTTCATGAAACCGGACGGGTTCTAGTCGCCCAGATAGATCGCGGACAGCGTCAGGAAGAACTCCGGCTTGTCCGCGCTGGAGTTGTACGTCGTCTCCACGGACTCGAAAACCAGCATCAGGCGGACGCCGCCGGCTTCGGTGCGGAACACCATGTCCTCGTACGCGACAGGATTCGATATCTTCGAGTTGACCGCGTCGGCATACTTTTCCGCCAGTGTTCCCAGCCAGTCGGACAGGTCCTTCTCCAGGACGCTTCGCCCGTCGAGCCGGACCTCCACCTTGGGCGCGCCGCTGCGCTTGAAGCCGCTGGTCTCGATCTCGTAAGTGCCCTTGACGGCGGCCACGGTCACCGCCTGCGCGTCGACCCAGACGTCGCCGATCGTGATGGCGTAGTCGTAGTCCGTCAGGGATACCGATCCCGCGGGCAGCTGCAGGTAGACGCTGCGGACCGTCGGCTGGTCGATCGGACCGGAATCCGGCCAGGTCCGCGCGAATCCGAACACGGTCTGGAAGTCGTCGTATCTGGTATAGACCGACGTGAACCACGCCGGCTTGGTCGAGGCTTCACTTTGGAACAGGAAATCCGCGGCGTCGGTGATGGTCTCGCGATCCTCCTGGCTGATCGTCGCCGGGGCTTTCTGGATGGCGTCGCCGGCCAGCATCGCGTTGCTGCGCAGGACGTGCGCCAGCCGGTTTCCCTGCGCCCACGCGGGCGCGTCGGAGTATCCGGCGTAGGGCAGCATCGCGACCACGATCAGCAGCGCCGCGGTCCAGCCGATGAACCGGTGGGCTGCGTCCGACCGCAGCAGGAGCAGGATGGACCCGATCAGGGCGTACAACCCGATCAGGATGATGTTGTACTCCATCGTCTTGATCCCCTGCCGGGCGACCTGATCGTAGATCGCATAGGCTTCAAAAGCGAGGAAGACGATGGCGGCGATCGGGAAAAGCCTGCGGAACCAGACGGCCGTGAGCGCCTTGTAGTGGCTGGTCAGGATCGCGAGCCCGATGCCGATGATGGCATAGGACGAGAAGATCGAGGCGATCTGCCGGAACTCCGGAAGCTCGCCGACAAGGAGGATGCGGACGCTCCAGATCAGCAGGACGGCGGTCATCATCGCCATCAGCGGGATGACGACATAGGCAAGCAGGATCTCGATGAACACCGGGTGCCGCTTGGCCTCCTCCATCCGGTCGTCCGGGTCCTCCGGTGAAAAGTCCGGAAAGTAGCCGAGGAAAAAAGCGAATCCGACGAACGCGGACCAGATGGAGACGTGCGAGTAGATGTCTTCGCTCATGCCTTCAAAAATCAGGGACTTGACGGCAAAGGCGATGAAGTTGAGGCCGCCAAGCAGGACCAGGGTATAGATGCCCGCGATGGCAAAGGACTTGAGCGTGATGAACAGGATCTCGCCGTAGTCCGTATCCAGGTCGCGGCGGGACAGGATCAGCAGGAACAGGATCAGCGAAACAGCGGCCGCGGCGATGACGCGGGCCATCGCGATGTCCGGGATGTCCCCGGCGGGCAGGTAGAGCAGCGCGGCCGTACCGGCGGCCACGAGTATGGCAAAGACATTGCCAAGGGGAAACAGGACCCGGCGCCGGCTGCCGCTGACTGCGAACGCCGTCACCGCCATGCCGAGGAACGCGCCGAGGACCGAGGCGGCCTGGATGCTGTTGAAGAGTTTCTCGTCGAAACCGCCATAGTCCAGGGCCACGCGCAGCGTCGCCGTGACCGCCAGGGCCAGCGCGGAAAGCATCGCCGCCGGGTAGCGGAGAAACGCTTTCGCGCCCCCTGTGACAACATTGGAAACGGATTTGATGAAGCGGTTCATATACAAGCCCTCCCTCGTGCCGATTGGGGCGAACGGCGCTCGAAACGCCGTGTATCACGCCTGATGGAAGTGGTTCACTTCCATTATAGTCTCCCGCGGGAGGGATGGATAGCCGCATGGTCACCCAGGTTACGGGCGGATCACCGTAGACGCTTTCATCAGGCAGTCCGTGATCTCCGCCAGCGACGCGGGCCGTCCGGCCGGCAGCGGGGTCTCGGTCCCGTGGCTCGCCAGGCTCTCGGCGCAGACCAGAATGTCGGTTCCGTGCCGGTCGAGCGAGCACAGGTCGCCGACGGCGGGCGAGCCCGGCGCGGCCAGACGGGCGCCTCCGTTGTAGAAAATGATCGCTCCGGGCAGCATCGGCCCGGTCGCCAGCTCGCCCAGAAAGGCGAGCATCAGTTGTCGGCCGAGCAGGTCGTCGCCGTCACCAAGCGACTCCGACCCGATCAGGACGACGCGGTGCCCCGGGGAGTCGCCCTCCAGTAAAAGGTATTCCTCCGGTAGAACCAGGTCATGCATGGGATCTCCCTCCCGTCGGCAAAGCCCGTCCCTTGATCGCGCGCAGGATGGGCGGGGCGGCCAGCGCGGCTGCCGCGCATTTGAGCAGGTCGCCCGGCAGGTACGGCAGCAGGAGGATCGACAGGGCTTTGCCGAACGCCCAGCCGGTCCCGGTGATCCATTTCAACACGAAAAACACATGGACGAATCCCGCGGCGTAGATGACCGCGGTGCCGATCAGGCAAAGCGCGAACAGCCGCGGGGCTGTCGGGCGCCCGATGCGCCGGACCAGCAAACCGACCAGAAAGGCGGCGAGCACGAATCCGACGACAAAGCCGAAACTCGGGTGCGTGATCGCGGCGAGCCCGGTCTGGCGGCTGGCGTACACCGGAAAGGCGAGCCCCATGACGAGGAACAGCCCCTGCGCGACGGCGCCCGGACCGGCGCCAAGCAGAATGCCGGACAGGAGGACGAACAGGGTCTGCAGAGTGACCGGAACCGGCGTGAAGGGCAGCGGGATCTGGATGGAGGCGCCGACGATCGTAAGCGCGGTGAACAGGGACACAAGCATCATCTGATAGAGTCGTTGGCCGTCTTTTCGCATGAGGGCTCCTATTTTTCCGGCGCGTTGCCGCCGGTGAGTGTCCGGATGGCGCGGATCACAGCGTCCTTGCTGTTTCCCCAGGGCTTGTCGCTGTTGCGGTAGTCGAATTTGAGCGTGAACCACTCGACGTCGCGTTCCAGTTCGCCCAAAGAGCGGGCGGCCACGGCGCGCAGGTCGTCCAGCATCGCGGAGGCGTCGTCCCGGCCGAGGTGCTTCGCCGCGGCGTCCAGCAGGTCGGCGAGGTGGGGGACGCAGAAGCGGCCGGTGGCCCGGAACGTGTCCCGGAACCCCGGCTCGTTGGCAAACTGCCAGCAGACGACGTCCAGGTAGCGGGCCATGGTGTCGGCCAGCCGGTCGCAGATGACGCAGCTTTCCGCATCCCCGCGGAGGGCGGCGGCGGCGGCGCCCAGTTTGTCCCGGTAGTCCTTGCCCCGTCCGGCAAATCCCTTGCGCGGGGGGACGGCGGCTTCGTCCAGGACATGTTCCACGGTGGCGGAAACATGCGCGAGCCGGGTGTGGATCATCAGCCCGAGGCCGAGGCGGTTGTTCTCCCGGTCGAACAGCCCCTGAGCGTGCAGGCGGCAGAATCCAAGGTCGTTGGTGGAGGTGCGGACGTCCGGCTCCATCAGCGACGGACCGAGATAGTAATCCAGCATCTGCCCCTCCAGGCTCTCCTGCAGGACGCACAAAGGACAATCCCTGTCGTTGCGGCGAAAGGCGTCGTTGACGGGGATGGTGTAGATTTTTTCCTTCATGGGGGAGGAAGCCTCTTTCTGGATGTCATCGGACAAAATACGGATTGATGAGAGTTATTATATCATGTTACTGAAATCCGTCGAATGTACGGGTACGATGAGAGCAATACCTGTCCGGGGAGGCCGCGTCCATGCCTGATCCATCGTCGTTCCGCCTGGTTGAGTCCGTCCGTGACGGCGTCCCCTGCCTGTGCGTCCGGGACGCCGGCGACCTGTCGCCGCAGGGATTCGACGCCCGGCTCACCTTTGAAAGCGGGCAGTGCTTCCGCTGGCGCCATGCGCCGCTGGCGGGCCGGGAGGAACGGTACGCGGGTGTCGTACGCGGGCGCCGCGTCGCGATGTCGGGAGCGAGGGGAGGGCGGGACATCGAGATCGAAAACGCGGTCCCGGAGGATTTCGCCGGACTCTGGCACCCCTATCTGGACCTCGGTACGGACTACGCAGCGGTGGTCGAGCGGGTCCGGACGGACGAGTACATGCAGGAGGCCACCGCATTCGCAAGCGGCGCCCGCCTGCTGCGCCAGGAGTTCGAGGAGACCCTGTTGTCCTACATCCTGTCCGCCCGCAACAGCATCGTCCGGGTCATGACGCTGGTCGAGGAGCTCAGCGCCCGGTTCGGTGAACGCGTTTTGTCCGTGCTGCCGGACGACGGGCCGGCCCCCGTCCACGCGTTTCCGCGGGCGGACGCGCTGGCGTCCGGACTCTGCCTGGATTCCGCCAGGAACTGCGGATTCGGGCTCGGGGCGGCCGGCGGCACCTGCGGGCGCGCGTTCGGCGGATACCGTTGCCCGTATGTCGCGCGCACCGCCGAGGCGCTGGCCTCGGGCGCGTTCCGCCCCGACCTCGACCGGCTGGCCCATGCGCCCGCAGACGAAGCGCGCGGCATTCTCAAGGCGCTGCCCGGCGTCGGGGACAAGGTCGCGGACTGTGTTCTGCTGTATGGCGGGCTGCGGACCGACGTCTGCCCTGTCGACACCTGGGTCGCCCGGGTCGTGCGCGAAGTCTGGCTGGATCCGTCGGCGGGCATCCGGGAAATCATGTCGTTCGCTGCGGACCGGTTCGGCGCGTACGCGGGTTATGCCCAGTTCTGGTTCTTCATTTACGCGAGAAAAAACCGCGGATGAACCCCATCGCCTGACGGAGCCGCTCATTCACGGCACCGGTCGATGGATCCGGGTAGAACGCGTCCGCCGACTGCGCCGGCTCCTCGTCCGGCCCGGCCGGCCGGGCTGCCCGCTCGGGCTCCCCGGGCGCGCCGAACGCGGATTCCGCACGGGATTTCGTGTCGTCCTCCGATTCCCGGACGGCTTCGTCGGGAATGGCGATCGGGGGCTGGTGCACGACGCGGCGGGCCTTGATGTTGACCTCGAGCACGTTGATCGAGGTGTACTCCTCGATGCGGGCGCTGATCCGCTCCTGCGCGCGGGCCAGGATCTCCTGCGCGTTGAAGCCGTAATACAGGCTGATTTCCAGGTAGAGGACGATGCCGTATACCTCTTTGACGACGCTGAAGCTCAGGAGGCTGTAAACCCCCTGGGTATTGCGCAGGATAATCTCGATCATGTTGCGCAGCGCGCCGTCCGACAGCGTGTAGGATCCCAGGCTGGAGAAGGTCGGCCGCACGACGGTCCGCTCGGAATCGAGCGCGGCCGTGGCCTGTCCGCGCTCACGGTCGCGGCGGCGGCGCAGCCGGTTGAACGGGTCGGAAAAATAGCCCGAGAACTCGTGCTTGATCTCCATGCTCGGGACCGGGATCGTATGCATGCCCTCGGTCACGCGCGTTTCCTTGGCCTGGCGCATCTCGTCCTCGGTGCTGACATCCTCGATGCGGATGATGATCGAGGGCTGAGGCAGCCACAGATTGTTGCAGATGCGCTCGATCATGCCGTCCGATGTGCCCAGCACCATCAGGTTCACGGGTTTCTGCGCGGCCAGCGCGCGCCGCATGACCGCGGACCGGGTGGGATCGGCGAACAGTGCCTGGCGCACAGATTCGATCTTGGTGCTGGCCCTCTTGGCGGAGGAACCCGCGACGATCCGGCTGCCGTTGATCAGCAGGCCGTCGTCGATGATGTGGTCGATGCTGTACTGGCGGGAGACGCTGATGGCACGGGTGCTCTTGCCGGTGCCGGACGAACCGATGAACGCGGCCACATGGACGCGGGACAGTTGCTCGCGCAGGGCGTCGGCCGTCGCCTTGTCCGCCTTGTCCGTCTTATCCGGGCGGTCGGTCTTGTCGTCGGGTGAAGCAACACGGTCCGCAGGCTCGGCAAGTTCGCGCAGCTGGTCGCCCGTGCGCTCTTCGCCGCGACGGCGGTTTCGGTCGAACTTCAACGCCATGGTCGGCCCCCCGTCCCGCGTCGGCGGATTCCCTTTTAACCGTTATCCCAGTTGTGGTACACGTCCTGCACGTCGTCGTGCGACTCCAGCGCGTCCACCATCCGCTCAAGCTTGACCGTCATGTCGGGGTCCGTGACCTCGACCCAGGTGACGGGAACGGGACCGAGCGTCGCGTCGGCGGCGGTGTAGCCCTTGGCCTCGATCGCGGCGCGCACGTCGTAGTAGGTCTCCGGGGTGGTCGTGACCACATAGACCTCGTCCTCGTCGGCGAAATCCTCCGCACCGGACTCGAGCGCGTCCATCATGACCTGCTCCTCGTCCTTGTCGTCGTCCTTTTCGATGACGATGGTGCCCTTTTCCTGGAACTGGAACGACACGCAGCCGGCCGTGCCCATGTTGCCGCCGAAACGGTCGAACAGGTGGCGCACATCGCCCGCGGTCCGGTTGCGGTTGTCGGTCAGCGTGCGGACCATGACGGCGACGCCGCCCGGACCGTAGCCCTCGTACACGATTTCCTCGAAACTGTCGCTCTCGGCGGCTCCGGCGGCCTTTTTGATGCTGCGCTGGATGTTGTCGCCCGGCATGTTGGCCGCCTTGGCCTTGGCGATGACGTCCTTGAGCCGGGAATTGGCCTCGGGATCGGCGCCCCCGCTGCGCACCGCGACCTGGAGCTCGCGGCCGAGCTTGGTGAAGATCGCGCCGCGCTGGGCGTCGGCGGCGCCTTTTTTACGCTT
>CAZNGQ010000027.1:0-17507 GCA_964572095.1 uncultured Oscillospiraceae bacterium | reverse complement strand
GACAGGTCGGCCTCCAGGCGCGACAAAGCGTCTTCCGGAGGGTAAAAGACGAATTTCGCCTCGACGTTGGTGCGGTCCTGCAGCCAGGTCGTCAGCTTGTTTTTGCCGTAGTCATAGGAGAGTACATGAAAGCTTTGCGTGATCGCGATCCGGAGGGTTTCGGTCTCCTTGCAGACCGGCAGGGTCCCGGGCGGGTTGAGGTTGGGATCCGCAGGGCGCGCGGAATACGCGCTTCGGGCCAGCAGGTTGACCAGAAGCGCCAACGCGAGCAGGATGAGTCCCGCCGCACACCACCGGAGGATCGGTACCATCTTTTTCATGATCCCCTCCCACTCATGGAAGCGTTTGAAAGACGGAGATTTGGCAAAGTCATTTTGGATATGGTTTCGAATTATTATAACATTTAACCCTTGAATGTAATTTGAAGTTCAAGACAGCGCTGCGCCCTCCGGCACCAGACCCTGGCCTGGTATCGGAGGGCGCAGAAGAGACAGCCCGCTAGTCCGCGGAACGGGTGGACAAGGGAGGGTTGACGATCCGATTCTGTAAAAAAGAAAAGGCGCCAGGTCCGGTCGGACCCAACGTCTTTGCTATGTCCAGTAATTTACCACGGCTCCAAATGCAAGTCAAGAGCTTTCGCTTGCATTTATATTCAGAAATTTGACGCAAATCGTGTTTTTCACTCTCATTGTGAATTTTACTTCCATTTTTCTTGCATATAGATGCGTTGTTACTGCGAAACGGCGACCGGCGGTGCCGCGCCCTTCGCAGCCTCGAGCAGCGCCAGCAGTTCGCGCGCGCCCTTTGCGGCGGCCGCGCCGTTTTGTGCCGCGTGCCGGACCTGGATGTACGGCCGGCTGCCCGCGTTGAACAGCAGTCGTCCCTTGTACTCCGGCCGGGACATCAGGATCGAGACGCTTTCCAGCGCGGAGGCGTTTTCCTCGTCGCAGGCGAGGATCAGCGCGTCGCGCTGGGTGTACACCCGCTTGAACGCGAACCGGGACGCCAGTGCCCGCGCCGCCGCGATGTCGGCGAGCGTCACGACCTGGGCCGGCAGATCACCGTAGCGGTCGATCAGCTCGTCCAGCACATCGGCGTACATCGTCATGCCGTCGATGGCGGCCACGCGCCGGTACATGTCCATGCGCTGCGCCTCGTCCGGAACATAGGTGGAGGGGATGTAGGCGTCGACGACGATCTCGATCGTCGTAGCGGTCTTCTTGGCCGGCTTCGCGGCCTCGCCGGACTCCTGGCGCATTTCCTGGATCGCGTCGTCGAGCATCCGACAGTACAGGTCGTACCCGATGGATTCCAGGTGGCCGTGCTGTTCGCCGCCCAGCAGGTTCCCGGCGCCGCGCACCTCGAGGTCGCGCAGCGCGATCTTGAGGCCGGAACCGAGCTCGGTGAAGTCGCGGATGGCGGCGAGGCGCTTCTGCGCGATCTCCGTCAGCACGCGGTCCCGGCGGTACGTGACATAAGCGTAGGCTTGCCGGCCCGAACGGCCGACGCGCCCGCGCAGCTGATAGAGGGACGACAGACCCAGCCGGTCGGCGTCCTCGATGATGATCGTGTTGACGTTGGGCATGTCGATGCCCGATTCGATGATCGTCGTGCATACCAGCACGTCCGCCTCGCCGGCGACGAACCCCTCGATGACGTTTTCCAGCGTGCGCTCGGCCATCTTGCCGTGGCCGTAGGAGATCCGGGCGCCGGGCAGCGCCTTTTCGATCTCGGCGACCTTGTCGAGGATGCGGCGGGTGTCGTTGTACAGGTAGAACACCTGGCCGTCGCGCGAGATCTCGCGCAGCATCGCTTCGGCCACGAGCTCCTGCTCGTATTCCATCACGTAAGTCTGCACCGACCGGCGGTCCGGCGGCGCCTCCTCGATCATGCTGATGTCCCGGATGCCCGACAGCGACATGTGCAGCGTGCGCGGGATCGGGGTCGCGGACAGCGTGAGGACGTCGGTCTCGGGCGCGAGCGCCTTGATCATCTCCTTGTGGTCGACCCCGAACCGCTGCTCCTCGTCGACGACGAGCAGGCCGAGGTTCTTGAAGCGTACGTCCTTGGACAGCAGCCGGTGTGTCGCGATGACGACGTCGACCTTGCCCGTGCCGATGCCGCGGAGGGTCTTTTTCTGGAGGGCGTCCGGGGCGAACCGGCTCAGCAGCCCGACCTCGACGGGAAAGCCCTTGACCCGCTCGATGAAGTTTTCGTAATGCTGCTGGGCGAGCACGGTCGTCGGCGCGAGCAGCGCGACCTGGCAGCCGTCCATGACGGCCTTGAACATCGCGCGGAAAGCCACCTCGGTCTTGCCGAAGCCCACGTCGCCGCACAGCAGGCGGTCCATGACGCGGTCGGATTCCATGTCCTCCTTGACCTCGGCGATGCAGCGAAGCTGGTCCTCTGTCTCCTCGTAGGGGAACGTGTCCTCGAACTCTTTCTGCCAGACCGTGTCGGGCGCGAACGCGTGCCCCTTCAGGGCGCGGCGGCGCGCGTACAGCGCGATGATGTCGGTCGCCAGCTTGCGGATGGATTCGCGGGCGCGCTCCTTCATCCGGCTCCACTCCTGGCCGCCGAGCCGGGTCAGGCGGGGCTCGCGGCCCTCGGAGCCGACGTACTTCTGGATCTGGTCCAGGCTTTCCATCGGGATGTAGAGCGTGTCGTCGGACGCGTAGGCGATGCGCAGGTAGTCGCGCCGGACCCCGCCGGACTCGACCGCGTGCAGCCCCTCGTACCGGCCGATGCCGTGGGCCTCGTGGACCACGTAGTCGCCGGGGGCGAGGTCGCTGAACAGGTCGATGCGCGCGCCCTTGTGGGCGGCGCGGCGGGCGCGGCGTTCGTTTCCGAAGATGTCCTGGCTGCCGATCAGCAGCAGGTTGCAGGCCATGTATTCCAGGCCGGTCGGCAGGGGGATCGTCAGGATGTGCGCATAGGTGTCGGCCTCGGCCAGCAGCCGGCGGAGCCGCTCGGCGCGCTCCGCGGTGTCGGCGGAGAGCCAGGTGGACAGGCCTTCCTGATTGCGGCGGCGGATCTCCTGGACCAGCCGGTCCTCGCGTCCGCGATAGCTGTCGGCGGGACGGCCGGCGATCTTGAACTCGCGGGCGCCCGGGAACCCGTTGCCCGACGAGGCGAGCCCGGCCAGCGCCACGACGCGGCGGGAGGCGTCCAGCCGGCGGAGGATGTCGACGCCGCGCCAGCAGATGTCCGCGGCGAGCGGGAGCGCATGCCCCTTGAGCAGCAGCGCCTTGGTCCGCTCGGCCATGTCGGCCTGGGCGGCGTCCAGCCGGTGGGAGATGCGCGCGGGCTCGTCGACGAACACCGTCGCGCCGGCCGCCAGCGCGTAGTCGACGATCGAGGCCGGCTCGTCGTATAAAAGCGGCAGCCAGCGGTCGCAGGCGGAGAAGGACAATCCGTGCTCCAGCCGCTCCGCGTCGTGCTCCACCAGGTGGCGGACATGCTCGCGCAGGCTCGGGTCGGCGCCCTCCTGGGCGAGGTGGTCCAGATGGGCGCGCCCGGCGTCCAGCACGGCCGCGGAGACCCGGAGACGGGCGGCGGCGTCCAGCAGCAGCTCGCGGGCGGGCGGCACCCGGACCGACGCCAGCATCTCGGTCGACCGCTGGGTGGACGGGTCGAAGCGCTTGACCGCGTCGATCTCCTGGTCGAAAAACGACACCCGGATGCCTTCGGTCTCTTCGCCGGGCAGCACGATGTCCAGGATGTCGCCGCGGCGCGCGAACTGGCCGGGGCCCTCGGCCTGGCGGACCCGCTCGTAGCCGATCGCGGCGAGGTGGTCGGCGAGCGCGTCGGGATCCACGACCGATCCGGCGGCCAGCGTGCGGACCGCGTCGCGGAACTGCGCCACCGGCGGCAGCTTCTGCAGCGCGGCGGCGGCGGTGGCGACGACCGCCCCGGCCGTGCCGTCGAGCAGGTCGGCGAGGATGCCGATCCGGGCGGTCTCGGCCTCATGGGAGGACGCCTCGGCGTCGGCCAGCCCGAGCTCGCGCTGCCGGAACACCCGGACCGGCTTGTCCAGGAAAGCGCCCAGCGAAGCGGCCGCGGCGCGCGCGAGCAGTTCGTCCGGCATCAGCACAAACGGCACCAGCCCCAGCTCCTGCGACAGCGCCGCGAGGATCAGGAACTTTTGCGGGTCGCACGGGCCGGTGACGTTGATGTGCGTCCCGGCGCCCGGACGCGCGCCGATAGACGCGCGAACGGCCTCGGCCAGCGCGTTGTAGGCGGGGTCGGTCTTGATCGCTTCAAGCAGTTCCCTGTTCATTTTCCGTTGCCGTTTCCGTTTCCGTTGATCCGGTTCATGGCCAGCTCGACGCCGGACGACACGATCAGCTCGACGGCGTCGGCGGCGCGGGCGAACGCCTCCTCCATCGTCTTGCGGCAGTCCTCGGGGATGGCACCCAGGACGTAGTCGGCGATGTCGCGCCCGTCGGGCACCGGGCCGATGCCGATCCGGATGCGCGGAAAGTCCTTGTTTCCGATATGGGATACGACGGACTTCATGCCGTTGTGGGTGCCCGGGCCGCCGCTCGTGCGGACCTTGACGACCCCCATCGGGATGTCGACGTCGTCGAACAGCACGATCGTGCGTTCCTGCGGGATCTGGTAGAACCGCATGGCCTCCACGACGCTCTCGCCGGAGAGGTTCATGAACGTCGTCGGCAACAGCAGGATGGCCTCGGCTGTCCCCAGCCGGCCTTTTCCATATAGCCCCTTGAACTTCACGCGGTCCACGTGGACGGCGTGCCGGCCGGCCAGCGCCTCGAGCGCGCGGAACCCGCAGTTGTGCCAGGTCCGTGCGTACTGAGCCCCGGGGTTGCCGAGGCCGACGACGAGCCAGCGCTCCGCCGTTTCGGCGAGTGTGCTTTTTTTCATGCGAAAAAGCGGGCGCAGGATCATGTGGACGACCTGCGGGTCCAGTTTTCCTTGATGGTCTGGCGCTCGCGGGCCAGCGCCAGCGCACCGGCGGGCACGGTGTCGGTGATCGTCGAGCCGGCGGCGATGTACGCGTTCTCCTGGATCGTCAGCGGGGCGACCAGGCTGGCGTTGCTGCCGATGACCACGTTGTCCCCGATGACGGTCCGCTGCCGCATTGTGCCGTCGTCGTTGGCCGTGATGGCGCCGCAGCCGTATTTGACGCCGGTGCCGAGGTCCGCGTCGCCGATATACGCGAGATGGGCCGCGCTGGTGTACTCGCCGAGCGACGCGTTGTCGACCTCGACGAAGACCCCGACCCGGCACTGGCGCCCGATGACCGTTCCCGGACGGAGGCAGGCGAACGGGCCCACGCGGGCTCCCTCGCCGACCCGGCAGCCGGTCGCGTACGTGTTTTCCATGACGACGCCGTTCTCAAGCACCGCGTCGACCAGCCGCGAATCCGGCCCGACGATGCAGTCTTCGCCGATGACGGTGTCGCCCTCGAGGCGGGTGCCGGGCAGGATCTCGGTGTCCATGCCGATCTGCACGGTGCCGTCGATCCAGGTGCCGGACGGGTCGAGGATCGTGACGCCCGCGCGCATGTGGCGTTCGCAGATCCGCCGGTTCAGGATGCGGGCGGCCTGCGCGAGCTGGACGCGGTCGTTGATGCCGACGGTCTCCTCATAGGCGGCCTTGTAGGCGGCGACCTTGTGGCCGTCCTGGATCATGATGCCGATCGTGTCGGTCAGGTAGTACTCGTTCTGCGCGTTGCGGCTGCCGATGCGCCCGAGCGCGGACAGCAGCAGCGGAGTGCTGAACACATACATGCCCGCATTGATCTCGCGGATCGCCAGCTGCTCGGGAGTGGCGTCGCGGTGTTCGATGATGGACTCGATGTCGCCGGCCGCGTTGCGGATGATCCGACCAAGGCCGGTCGGGTCGTCGGCGTCGGCCGTGATGACCACGGCGGCGTATCCGTCGGACTCGTACAGGTCAAGCGCGGCCTGGAGGCTCTCCGGTGTGATCAGCGGGGTGTCGCCGTACAGCACGAGCGTGCATCCCGAGCGGCTCTCCAGAAAGGGCGCGGCCTGCATGGCCGCGTGCCCGGTGCCAAGCTGCTGTTCCTGGATGACAAAGGCGACGTCCTCGCCCAGCGCGGCGCGCACCTGGTCCTGCAGATAACCGACGATATAGACCTGGTCCTGCGCCCCGATGTCGTTGAGCGCTTCGTGCACCCACCCGATCACCGGTCGACCGGACAGCCTGTGCACCATTTTCGATTTTTTGGAACGCATCCGTTTTCCCTCGCCGGCGGCGAGCACGATCGCGCAGATATCCATGTCATGGCCCTCCCCACTTGCCTTTCGGCAGGCCCGCGGCGTCAGCGCTGCGGAACGATCTCCATCCAGTATCCGTCCGGATCCTCGATGAAATAGAGGCCCATCTCCTTGTTTTCAAAACAGATCACGCCCATGTCGCGGTGCTTCGCGTACGCGGCGTCAAAGTCGTCGGCGATGAAGCAGATGTGGTTTTCGTTGTCGCCCAGCTCGTAGGGGGTCGTCTTGTCGGCCAGCCAGGTCAGCTCCAGCCGGTACTTGCCGATCTCGTCCGTAAGGAAAGCGATCTTGAACTTTCCCTCGGCGTTGTCATGGCGGCGCACGACCTGCAGGCCAAGCGCCTCTTCATAAAAAGCGATGCTTTTGGGCAGGTCCAGGACGTTGATGTTGGTGTGGTCGATGCGAAATTTCATAGTGGTCCTCCGTTTCAGTTGCCGGTTCCAGGCGTTGGCATTCGGGGTTCAGTGCTTAAAAGACATGGGATTGTCCGGGTGCGGCGATCCGCAGCACCTCGGTGGCGGTCAGGCCGGCCTCGGCCAGCCGATCGGCCAGCTGGTCCGGCAGCGTCTCGTCGCCGCACAAGTGCATGGGCGCGAGCAGGGCCGGCGCGAATCGTGCGGCAAAAAGCATGGCGCCGCGCATCGCATGCTCGCCGAGGCGGGAGTCTACGGGGAAGCAGGCCAGGTCCAGTCCCTGCGGCGGCAGGCCGTCCATCGTGTCGGACAGGCTTCGCAGCTCCCGGCGGAACGCCAGCTCGGCGGCCTCCAGCTCCGCGGGCGTGCTTTCGTCCGCCCAGTACCAGTCGTTCAGGTCGCCGGCATGGAACACGAGCCGGCCATCGACGCGCACGAGGAACGAGACCCCCATGTCCGTCGAACCAAACGTCCGGATCCACTCGACGCCGGGCAGGAAGCGCGCGGCGTCCTCGGCCCCGAACCGCGCGGCGGGCTCCAGGGTCTGGTAGGGTTCGACGGCGGCGAAGCGCTGACGCACAGGGTCGAGGCGACGGCGCACGCCCGGGCTGTCGCACGAGGAGTCGACGACGAAGCACGCGGAAGCGGCCCTGCTGTCCAGCCAGTCGGGACTCCAGTGATCGTGATGGGAGTGGGACGATAAAAAGACCACGGGCTTGCCGAGGCCGACGACACGTTCCATGACCGATGAGGGATCGAGATAGAGGTCGAAAACCAGCACGCATTCCGCGCATTCGAGCGCAAAACCGCTGTGGCCGATCAGGTCGAGACGAATCAAAGCCATGGCTCAGTCTCCTTGTCTGTACAGGGTCATTATAACCCACGCGCGGGTCCGGCATTCCGGATCGAAAATACATAGGAAGAGAAATTATGTAGTATCCTGTAGAAAATGTAAACAGCACGCGATAAAGGAAGCATCCGAAATGAGCGAACAAAGCGTCATCCAGAACACCGTCCGTCCCGCCACCGTGGCCTCCCTGTGCGACGAACTCCGACTGCTGGGCATCCGGAGTGGCGACATCCTGCTCGTACACTCTTCCCTGTCTAAAATGGGCTGGGTGTGCGGAGGCCCGGTCGCGGTGAACCAGGCCCTGCTCGCGTCGATCGGGACGAATGGAACGCTGGTCATGCCCGCGCATACGGGCGACAACTCCGATCCGGCCGAGTGGGTGAACCCGCCGGTCCCGGCGGACTGGCTCCCCGTTATCTACGACACGATGCCCGCTTTTGAGCCGGCGGTCACCCCGACCCGCGGAATGGGGCGGATCGCGGAGTGCTTCCGCACCTGGCCGGGGACACGGCGCTCGGGCCACCCGCAGGTGTCGTTCTGCGCCAACGGCCCGCGGGCGGACGAGATCGTCCGGACCCATGCGCTGACGCCGCAGTTCGGCATGGACACGCCACTGGGCCGGCTGTACCTGTCCGGCGCCAAGGTGCTGCTGCTGGGCGTCGGCTACGGAAACTGCACAAGCTTCCACTTGGCCGAGGTCCTGTCTGGGATCATGCCCCGGAAAAAGATGGGCGCGGCCGTCCTGGAGAACGGTGTCCGGACCTGGGCCTGGTTCGAGGACACCCTGTTTGACGACGAAGATTTCACCCGGATCGGCCAGGCGTATGAGGAAACTTCGGGTGCCGTGTCCCACGGAAAAGCGGGCACAGCGGACTGCCGACTGTTCGATCTGCGGGCGGCGGTGGATTTTGCCGCGGCGTGGATCGCCCGGAATAGGAAGTACTAGGGGAGTCACGGGTTGCCGAACCTAGCGAAGGGCGGCTTGAATCTCCTCGAATAGGGCTTGTGTGGATTCGGGAGAACCTGAATTGAGGTAGAACACGGTATCCCCTTGGATGAAACGGATAAATGGTGATATCTCATCGTCGATGTAAAGGCGCGCCTTGCGCCCGTCGGCAAGCTTGAACTCGCCTTTATACATGCTTCCGATCCCTGCGCCGTTCGTCCGGGTCGCGATGTCGGGAGCAGCCTGCGTGAGCTCCAAAGAAGCGATGTCATCGAGCGGGACGGAAACGCCAAACGAACCGGTGATCACAAGCTCGCCACCCTTTATTTCATAAACGGCAGGTTTGCTGCTGCCGTTCATCATGACGATGACGACGATCGTGACGACCACAACGATGATACTTCCCAGAATGATGGCAAATTTGTTTTTCATGCGGCAAAATCCTCAGCGTCACTCAAATACACACCAATAAACGCCAAACCGATCGACAAGCCAAAAGCAGTTCTTGCTGTACCCCGAATCGCCGATCGGCTCGTGCGGTGCCGCCCCTTCTTTCAAAACCTCGTAGATCTTGTGGACCTTGTCTGCGTTCCCCGAGCCGAAATGCAGACAAATTTGCATTGTGTTTCCAGGATCAGGCTCTCTCGAGTTTGATTCAGATATTGCGAGGATCTGCCCATAAACATCCAGTTCCGCGTGCATATAAGTGCCGTCCGTGTTGCGATAGGCGCTGACAAGCTTCGCGTCAAACGCTTTTTGGTAGAACGCTACCGCCTTGTCGCTCCCACACCTATTCCGCCAGCAACTCCCGCAGCATGTCCGCGATCGTCTTGGCGTCCGCCCGCCCGCGCAGTTCACGCATGCACTGCCCGATGAGGAACTGCAGCGCCTTCTCCTTGCCGGCGCGGTAGTCCGCAACCGAGGCGGGGTTGGCGGCGATGGCCTTGGCGGCGGTTTCGCGCAGCGCGCCGTCGTCCTTGAGCAGGCCCAGCCCGTGCTCCTTGATGTACGCATCCGGGTCCGCCCCCTCCAGATAGGCAGCACGGAACGCGGCGCGGGCGGCGTCACGGGTGGCGCGCCCCTCTTCGATCATGCGGATGACCGCGACGAGCGCGTCCGGGTCGATTTTTGCCTCGTCCGAGGCGATACCGGCCTCGTTGTGCATCTTGCGGAAATCCCCGAGGATCCAGTTCGCGGCCTCCTTGGGCAGTCCGGTCTTGTCCGTCGCGTACTCGAACAGGCTCGCGGTCGACGGCGCGTCGGTCAGCTGGCCCGCGTCGTAGGCGGACAGCCCGAAATCCGCGGTATAGCGCTCGCGGCGGGCTTCCGGCAGCTCGGGCAGCTCGGTGCGGACCCGGTCCAGCCAGGCCTCGTCGATGTGCACCGGCGGCAGGTCGGGCTCGGGAAAGTACATGTAGTCGTTCGCGTTTTCCTTGGAGCGCATCGCGTAGCTGGCGTCCTTGTTTTCGTCCCAGCGGCGGGTCTGCTGGACGACGCGTCCGCCTTCCTCGATCAGCTCGATCTGGCGGCGGGCTTCAAACGCGATTGCGCGGGAGATGGCTTTGAAGGAGTTCATGTTTTTCATCTCGGTCCGGGTGCCGAGGACGGACGACCCGATCGGCCGCACCGACACGTTGATGTCCGCGCGCAGCGACCCCTCCTGCATGCGGCAGTCCGAGACGCCCGCGAACTGCAGGATGGCGCGCAGCCGCCCGAGGTAGTCGAGGACCTCCTCCGCGGACCGGAAATCCGGGTGCGAGACGATCTCCAGCAGCGGCACGCCGCAGCGGTTGTAGTCGACGAGCGTCGCGTCGTCCCACGGGTCGTGGACGAGCTTGCCCGCGTCCTCTTCCATGTGGATCTCCTTGATGCCGATGCGCTTCTTACCGTCCGTGCCGCCCAGGGCGGAATCGATCTCGAGCCAACCGTCGTGGCAGATCGGGAGGTAGAGCTGGGAGATCTGGTAGGCCTTGGGCAGGTCGGGATAAAAGTAGTTTTTCCGGTCGAACCGGTTGAACGGCGCAATCCCGCAATGGGTCGCGAGACCTGCGCGGATCGCGTACTCCACGACCCGGCGATTGAGCACCGGCAGTGTGCCCGGCAGGCCGGCGCAGACTTCGCAGACCTGGGTGTTGGGCGCCGCGCCGAACGCGGTGGAGCAGCTGCAGAAGATCTTGGAGGCGGTGGACAGCTCCACGTGGACTTCCAGTCCGATGACGGTCTCGTATGCGGTCATGCCTGCACCGTCCTTTCGTAATGGTGTGCGATCGTGAGGATCGAATCCTCGCCGTACCGCCGCCCGATGAGCTGCAGCCCGACCGGCAGGCCGGCATCGTCGACGCCGCAGGGGATGGACAGCGCGGGCAGTCCGGCGAGGTTGGCGGCGACGGTGTAGACGTCGTCGAGGTACATCTTGAGCGGGTCGCCCAGGCTCGCCCCGAGAAGCGGCGCGGTACCGGGCGAAACCGGGCCGAGCAGCACGTCGTAACGCGACAGCGCGTCGTCGAAGCCGCGGCGGACGAGCGTCCGGACCCGCATGGCCTTGTCGTAGTAGGCGTCGTAGTAGCCGGAACTCAGGACGAAGTTCCCCAGCATGATGCGGCGCTTGGCCTCCAGCCCGAAGCCCTCGCTGCGGGTACGGATGTACAGGTCCGCGAGGTCGGCCGCGCCCGCCGCGGCAAAGCCGTACTTGACGCCGTCGTAGCGGGAGAGGTTGGAGGAGGCCTCGGCGCAGGCGAGGATGTAGTAGGCGGCCACGCCGTAGGCGAAGACCGGCAGGGAAAAGCGCTCGCAGACCGCGCCCAGGGACTCCAGGTGCGCGGCGGCCGCCAGGACGCGGTCGCGGACGTCCGGTTCGAGCCCTTCGTCGAAGTATTCGTCGGGGATGCCGATGCGGACGCCGCGGAGCGGGGCTGACACTGTGGTAGCTGCGCCGGCCGGGGTGCCGTCCCGCCAGGTACCTGCCAGCCCGGCAAGTGCGGTCGCGCCGGCGCTGTCCGGCCGGACCGATGTGGCGTCGCGCGGGTCGTTGCCCGCGATGATCCCGAGCAGCGCCGCGCAGTCCCCGACGGACCGGCCGATCGGGCCGATCTGGTCCAGCGAGGAGGCGAATGCGACTAGCCCGTAGCGGGAGACCGCGCCGTAGGTCGGCTTGAGTCCGACGACGCCGCAGAACGCCGCCGGCTGGCGGACCGAGCCGCCGGTGTCGGAACCGAGCGCCGCAAAGACTTCATTCGCTGCGACGGCCGCGACGGATCCACCGGAAGACCCGCCGGGGGAGCGCGACAGGTCGCACGGGTTGGCGGTCGTCGGGTGGCAGGAGGTTTCGGTCGTGCTGCCCATGGCGAACTCGTCCATGTTGGTTTTACCGACAAGGACCGCGCCCGCCTCACGAAGGCGGCGTACCACTGTCGCGTCATAGAACGGACGGACGCCGGACAGGATCCGGGATCCGCAGGTGGTCGGCTGGCCCTGGACGCACAGGTTGTCCTTGAGCGCCACGGGTACGCCGGCCAGCGGGGACAACCGATCCGTCTCCCCCGTTTTTCGGGCGGCGTCGACCGTCCGCTGTGCGGCCTCGGCCATCGCCATGGCTTCCTCGGCTGCCACATGCACGAAACTCCTGGTCAACGGACCAGTCTCGGCGATGCGGGCCAGCGTGGCCTGCAGGGTCTCGACGGCGCCGAGCTCGCCGGTGCGGATCCGGCGGCCGGCCTCCAGCGCGTCCAGTGCGGCGATGCCGGTGGCAGGACGGATCGACGGGTCCAGGCGGCGTCCCTCCCCGCGCGTCATTCGAACGACCTGGGGGCCTGGAACTGCCCCTCCTTGGCCTTGGGGGCGTTGGCCAGGACCGTGTCCGGGCCGGGCGAGGGCTGCATGGCGTCGTCGCGGAACACGTTGGCTGCGACGGCCGATCCAGCGACATCCTCGGTGTCCGCGCCGTATGGCGGCACCTGCGCCGTATCCACAGCGGTCAGCACGGCCATGTAGGACAGGATGCTTTCGAGGTCGCGGATCGTGCGCTCCCGTTGCTCGGGAGAAAGCTCGAGACGGGCGAGTTCTTCGAGACGGGTGATCTGGGCGGCGTCTATGACCATGGGGATACCTCCGATGGGCAGTATGGCATATGCATTTTGAGGGCTGTTATTTCGTTGTATTTCACAACTGTTGTAAAACACAACGATTTGAAAACAGGTTTTGCGGGTATGTCCCTCCCGCCCCGCTTACGGTTCCAGCCGGTTCAAGTCCCGCGGGAACAGCGACACCCGCCGGACGTTGGGCACGTCGAACAGCTTCATGCACAGCCGTTCCAGCCCGATCCCCAGCCCGCCGTGCGGCGGCATACCGTGCTTGTGGATCATGAGGTAGCTCGTGAAATCGTCCGGGTCCAGGTTTTTCGCGCGCATCTTGGCGACCTGCTCTTCGTAATCGTGGATGCGCTGGCCGCCGGTCGTCACTTCCATGCCGCGGAACAGCAGGTCGAAGCTCAGCGTGAACCGCGGGTCCGCCGGGTCGTCCATCGCGTAGAACGGCCGTTTTTTCGTCGGATAATGCGTCACGAACACGAAATCACTGTCATGCTTTTCCTTATAATACCGCCCGATCAGCACTTCCTCCTCGGGCTCGAGGTCGAACGGGTCGCGGATCTTGCGGTTGTAGGTTTCCGCCACGAGTCGCTTGGCCTCGTCAAACCGGACCATCGGGATCGCCGCGATCGCCGGCAGGTCGACGCCCATCAGGCGCAGGTCGTCCGCGCATTCCGACCGAAGCCGGTCGAACACGAACCGCAGCATCGCGGTCTCCATCTCGCACAGGTCGGTGAAGCTTCGGATATAACCCATCTCAAAGTCGAGGCTGACATACTCGTTCAGGTGCCGCGTCGTGTTGTGTTTTTCCGCGCGGAATACCGAGCCGACCTCGAACACGCGCTCGTACACCCCGACCATCGTCTGCTTGTAAAACTGCGGGCTCTGGGCAAGAAAGGCCTTGCGCCCGAAGTAGTCCAGCCGGAACACGTTGGAACCGCCCTCCGCGGAGGCGGCGACGATCTTTGGCGTATGGATCTCGACAAAGCTCTCGGCATGCAGGAAGTCCCGGAACCCGCGCACGGTCTCGGCCTGGATCCGGAAAACCGCGCGCTCGCGGGTGTTACGCAGCGTGATCGGGCGCAGGGCCAGCTCAGTCTCGAGCGCCATGCCCATTTTCCATTTGTTCACCGGGACAGGCATCGCGGCAAACGGGCGGCTGAGGATGTCCAGCCGGTCCAGCGCGATCTCGAGCCCGCCGGGCGCCCGCTCGTCCGTGCGCGCCGTACCGGCGACCGACACGCAGCATTCCTCGGTCAGGTTGGCCGGCAGCGCCGCGTCGTCCATGACGCACTGCACGACGCCGTCCGGCACGCGGACCAGCACAAAGGAGAATCCCCCCATGTCGCGGATCGCATGCACCGCCCCGTTCAGCTCCACCCGCTCCCCGCCGGCCGCGGCCGCCCGCAGCGCGCCCATCCGCGCCGTGCCAACCAGGCTTTTTCCAGTAGCTTCTTTGCTTTCCATTTGTCGCCCTTCCTGTCCTCCCCCGATGCCGGGGTGTCGAATCGATACAAAAAAACCGTGTCCGGCAAGTCTGCGCCATCCACGGTTCCATCGATACGGACTGACCTGGCGCAGACGCTGGAATGCAAAGAGCGTCTGCGCAAAAAGGCGGTCACCTCATTGCAACAAACGCTCTCGATTATCGTTGTTATTATTCCAGCGCGCCAGGAACATGGGTGCATGCCTCCCGCCAGTGATTGTGGGATATCTTATCACGCGTCCGGGGGATTTTGCAACACCTTCATTCGATTCGGAAACCGGATGACCGTACTGCACCGGTTGCTGCCGTACAGGAAGCTTTCCGTGATCTCGACCTCGACCTCCCCGCCGAACAGTGTGGAGAAGTACGTTTCCTGGAACGTCTTGCAGCAGTAGGTGCACAGCGCCTTGGGCGGGTTCTCGCAGTCGGCGAACGCGCAGGCGCAGTTCTCGACCGGGCGGCCGGTCAGGTACAGCGCGGTCCGGTCCTCGTTGAACACCAGGCTCTCCCAATAAACGGAGGAATGCCCGTTGTTGATGCGGTCGAGAAAAGCCGCGACGTCCTCGCCCGATTTTCTGACACGCTCCTCCAGGCCGCGGCAATGGAAGCAGTTGTAGCCGTTCTGGCTGAAGACCTCGTTTTTCACATGCTCGCTCTGCGTGGCGTCGATGAATTTCAGGAGGTTCTTGACCTGGTCCTCGTTCATGGGCAGCGGCTTCGTCTTTTCGTCCGCCATGTGGAATCCTCCCTCCGGCCCTAGTCGATCTGGATCCCGATGTTCCCCGAGGCCACCTGCACGGAAACACGTGCTCCGCCGTCGCCCAGCGTGTGGGTCACCGAGCTGTTCGTGACGGGCAGCGAGTCGAAGTTGCCCGAGATCGTTCCGGCGCCGACGCCGGCGGCCAGATCGATGTTCTCGTTCTTGGGCAGGGTCAGCGCGATGTTCCCGGCGGTGAGCTCCGCGACCAGCGAGGCGCCCGCGGCGATGCCCGCGACGCGGATGTCCAGGTTGCCCGAAACCAGCGCGATCCGGCTGTCTCCGGTCAGGTTGACGCGTGAAAACGTGATGTTGCCGGCATTGTTCGCCACCGAGACCGTGCCGGTGTACGCATTGAACTCGGTGTTGCCCGCCGCCTGGTAGACCTCGACGACCTGGACGCCGGCGGGGACGGTGAGCTCGTACTCGAGCCCGACGTTAACGTCCGGATGGGCGGTGTCCTTCCAGGTCCAGAAGTCGACGCGGTCGTCGGTCTTGTAGACTTCGGTGATCCGCAGGGTCTCGCCCGTTCCCTGGGCTTCGTAGGTGACGGCGCCGACCACTTCCTTGAGGATGTTGGCGCCGTTACCGGAGGCTTTCTTGCGGAGCAGGCCGGTGATCCGGTCCCCGCTGCCGTTCTGGATCCGGATCGTGCCGGCGCGGTTCTCGATCACGAGGGTCGTGTAGGTGCCGGCCGGGACGTTGATCTCCTCGTCGTGTTCGTAGTTGGACACGTTGTTTCCGATCCAGGAGCAGCCGGTACCGAAGGACAGCAGGAGCGCCGCCGCCAGGACGAGGGCCGCGAGGCCGGATGTTTTGTCGGAGCGTCTTTTCTTCATATGGTTTTTGTCTCCCGCTTCCATGTTATCCATGCTTTTGCCAGAAATCCATGTACTGTCCCCAGTCGGTGCGGCTGAGGAAATGCCCGCCGTCGCGCAGGTGGTAGCCGATGCGGCCCTCGTGGAAGGCGGTCCGCACCGGTCCGGACGGGAATCCCGCGGTCGGCCCGTCCAGGCCGGGTTCGCCGAGCAGGCGGTACACCGGATCCGCACCCAGGCAGCCGAGGAACTCCGCGTAGGGGTCGGACCACTCGTCCAGCGCCGCGCCGCCGTGGCAGAGCAGCCGGGGCGCGATGCAGGCGAGCAGGAAGTGCTGGTCGAACGGCATGTCGTTTTCGTGGCCCGCGTGGCGGCGGTAGTTCTCGCAGAACCAGTACCCGTACCGCTCCATGATGTTGTGGATGTGCTCGCCCTTCTTGCCGCGGGTGATCGCGGTGCCGGAGCAGCCCGATTCGTTGCTGACCGCGAGGGCGAAACGCTCGTCGAGCGCGGCGCACCACAACGCGGTCTTGCCCAGCCGGGAGTGCCCGACCACGGCCATCCGTGCGGGATCGAGGCCGGGCAGGGTCTCAAGGACGTCCATGACGCGGCTGGCCGCCCAGGCCCACAGCGCGATCTTGCCCCAGCCGTCCGGGCCGCGCCCGGCGAGATGGTACGCACAGGCCAGGCCGCCGGCGAATCCGTCGTCCTCGTCCGGCGCGACGTCCTGGTAGCAGAACGACGCGAGCGCGAACCCGCGGTCGAGAATCTCCTCCACCGGGCAGTACCGGTCGGGGAGGTCGGGCCGGAAAGCGATATGCAGGAAAAGCGGCGGCCGGTCGACGTGCGGCGTGATCACGTGGAACGGGAAAAAGAACGGGCCGGTCGGCGTTTGGAGCGTCAGGGTGTACGTGGTGTGCGTCGCCTTGCCGGCGAACGCGCCGTCGTCTCGCGACAGGACCGCCACGCTCGTTTCGGCCGGCGGCGGGGGCGCGATGCCGTAGACTTCGCGGGCGAGCAGCCCGAGGATCTCCGCGCGGCGGGCCCGCCAGGCGGCGGGGTTGCCGGCGGCGGCGCCGAGCACGTCGGGCAGGCCGGCGGGGAGCAATGCGGGATCGGGGCGGTAGAGGCTGTTGTCCATGATTCCGGGGCCCTCGCTTTCCATGTCGTCCATTAAACCGTTTCCGTATTGGAATATTCTTTGATTTCGATTGGAGGAAAATGACCGCTGCGTATGGAATAGATGAGTTTTTGCGTGGACTCAAGGATCGCGACCGCGAGGCGGGCGTCGATCAGGCCGATGCGGAGGGCGTTCCCCAGTTCGTCGAGGTCCAGGACGCTGTGCGTCCGGTCGTCGGGCATCACGATGACGTCGCAGAACCAGTCCGTGAAGATCCAGCAGGCGCGGGCGTCGTCGTACACGGTGCTGCCGATATGGACGTACCATTTCCACTCGACCTCGTCGAGCTGGCTGACAAAGGGGTCGCGGACGACCACCCAGTTTTTCTCCGGCAGGTAGAAAAAGGTCTTGCGCGGCCCGCCGCCCGGGCTTTCCGCCGCTTCCTCCACGATCAGCCGGTCGCTGACGCGCCACCACCGCCACTGGTCCCCGGGCGTGGCGGAAAACCGCTCGACTTTCTTGTCGAGGTACCGTTTGACGACTTCCGGCGGGTTGGCATGATAGCCGGAGCCTTCCCCGTGCTCGTGCCCCATCCGCCGCCAGACGACCAGTGTCTTGTCCATCCTGTATCCTCCAGAAAACTAAAGGTCCGCCATCATCGACTCGACCAGCCTGCGCAACGCGTCTTCGTCGCCGACATTGCCGGGAAACACGACATACGACATCCCGGGGTAGCGGCTTTCCGCCCCCAGCCGCCAGACCG